>JAGNPC010000358.1 GCA_017989795.1 Paludibacter sp.
AGGATATACTGATTTTTTGAATGGCGACTTTATGCAAATTGGATTCATTTCGATACCACTCTATGTAAGTACCGAAGAGGTACGACACGAAATAGAGAATTTCTTGGGCGTGGTAGTACACATTTATCTTATCATTGCCCTTTTGTCGGTACTGCTAAGTTTTATAATTGGCCGACAACTTTCGGCACCACTAAAACTGATAGAAAATAAGTTAAAACAAATGCGATTTGGGCAGCGAAATGAAAAAATAGAATATAAGCAAAACGATGAAATAGGGCAACTTGTGCAGCAATACAATAAAACCATAGAGGAGCTCGAACGAAGTGCGCGGCTATTGGCACAGACCGAACGCGAATCGGCGTGGCGTACCATGGCGCGCCAAATAGCACACGAGATAAACAACCCGTTAACACCGATGAAGTTAACGATACAACAGCTGCAACGCACTAAAACAATGAACGATGAGCGTTTTGACGACTATTTCGAAAAATCGACCCGCACACTTGTGGAGCAAATAGACACACTATCGCGAATTGCGGGGTCGTTTTCAAACTTTGCACGCATGCCTGAAGCTTGTTTCGAAATGACTGACATTGCGGCTAAGCTATACTCTACAACGCAGCTTTTTATATCAAGTCACGATTCGATAGAGTTTAACTTCAGTGGAGAAAAAAGCAATATAATGGTGCTTGCCGACCCCGAACAGATAGTTCAAGTATTTACCAATTTATTTAAAAATGCAGCTCAAGCCATCCCAGCAAACCGTAAAGGGCAAATTGACGTATCCATAGCCACCGAAAGCAGACAAGTAATTATTAGCATTGCAGACAATGGAAAAGGCATTGCAGCCGAACTACAGGATAAAATTTTCGCACCTAACTTTACCACCAAAAGCACAGGCATGGGATTAGGACTTTCTATCACCAAAAACATAGTGGAAATGGCCGGTGGTACCATCAGTTTTCAATCAACCGAAAACATTGGCTCAGTATTTAAAATGTTGCTAAAGCAGGGAGGCTAGTATCTGGAGCAATTATTAATGTAGAATAATTATTAGTACAAAAAAAAGCGGACCGTATCTATCTAAAGACACAGTCCGTTTTTTATTTAGTCAATTTGTAAAATTTATTTCTTCGCAAAAGCCAATTTGCTCAAAAACTTCATGTCGTTCATATTGCTATAATCGTACTGATATAGTCCGTCGGCAGCAATCATCATGAGGGTGTTGTTGGTTGGAATTAAATCGTAACCATCCATGCCTTTGATGTGTTTGAGTTGATTGGCGGTAAGCTTTTGTGGGTCGTCGGTAATCTGAAAGACTTTTAAACCATCGTCGCACAAAAACAATTTACCAGCATCAACACCAAGTCCTTTCGGTTTCGTCATACTAAACGAAACCAGCTGCTTTGGGTTTTTTACATCTTTTACATCAACGATAAAAAGTTCGTTATTACTCTGCCCACAATTATTACCATCGTGTATGGTTACGTAGGCTAAATCATTGTCGACCACCACAGGGTCGCAACCATAGGCATGCGAAATGCGCGATTGAAATTCGGGTTTCACGGGATCTTTTACAGAATAGATAAGCATGCCCGTAGGCGTTCCCATAAACATATTCTCTTTGTAGCTAAAAATCGTTTCCACATCACCACCAATGTACATGCTCTCGCCCACCTTTGTTGGCTGACTAGTAGCTAAATCAAAAATAGAAATCTGATTGCGGAGCACTGCATAAAGCTTGTTGTCGTAAAGAGCAAAGCGCGACATAGAGCCGTTTATACCCGTACTTTTGGTGCTTGTGCTGCTCGAAAGTGTGTACATGCCATCTTCGGCCATGCCACCTCCCCAGCCCCACCAGCCGCCATTACCACTATATTCATCTACATTTTCGGTACGCTCCACTACTTTCCAGCCTACAATTACACTGTCTTTTTGCGAAAGTGTTATATCATTGTAGTTATAGCCATACATATTATCCATAATGGGTAGTGAAGTTGGAAAAATATCGGCTAAACGGCCTTTAAATGTAGGTTTAGCCGGATTTGAAATATCGAACCACACTAAATCCACAAACGAATCGGCATAAAGCAAGTTATCGCGCACGGCCAAATCAGCATTACCTGGAACTTCAATAAAACCCAGGTTTTGAGGGCTCGCTGGATTACGGTTATCAATAATATGAATGCCTTTTTCGGATTCCGAAACAAACAGGTAACCTTCGTAAAAGCATATTTTACCGAAATTGGTAATCTCAATGGGCTGTGGCGCCATTTTAATGGTCGACCGAAATTCGGCTTTGGTCATTAACACCGGCTCATTAATTTTGTAAGTCACCGTTTTGGTAACACCGCTTTCGCACGCGGTTAACAGTAGCACTAAGCATACTGAAAGTAAAAATGTAATCTTTTTCATAAAATGGAAGTATTTGTTAGTTAGTTAGTTAGTTAGTTAGTTAGTTAATCTTAAATCGAAGACCAGCTTCAAAGCCAATAGAGAGTTTGCTTTCGGTGCGTATGCTAGTAGGCTGATTATTATCGAAATACCAAGCCACTTTGGGTTCAAAATATAGCGATGTATTTTTAAATAAGGTATACCCTACCCCCGTAGAAGCTTGAATCGACCATTGTACACCATCAATATTATCCTTTGCTCGCGTAGTATACACCTGATTAGAATAGCGCTGGTTTTGCACTTGTAACTGCCACAAGCCTTTTTCGAGCATGGCTCCACCCGAAACGTAAAACTGCCATTTGGTGGCTTGTGCATACCGATAACTTAAACGCGACGGGATACCCAAATAATGTAAGTGCGACCGTGCATCCGTATTTGTAGAAGAATTTTCGTAGGTACTAAGCAAATAGCAATAATTCAATCC
>JAGNPC010000005.1 GCA_017989795.1 Paludibacter sp.
TTGATGAATTACATAATATATATAAACAAGCCCATCCAAGGGCAAATTAAAAAAAGGAGGTCTCTATGAAACTTAGAATTCAATCCATCAACTTTGATGCAACAGAAGCGCTAGAATTACACATTTCAAAAAAACTATCAAAACTAGAACGATTTTTCGACGAAATATTAAACATAGAAGTATACTTAAAAGTAATAAAACCCGAAACAGCGAGCAATAAAGAAGCCGAAATCAAAGTCACAGGACCAAATGTGGAGTTTTTCGCATCAAAAACTTGCGACTCATTCGAAGAAGCAACTGACTTAACAATAGACGCTTTAGAAAAACAAATAAAGAAATTCAAAGAAAAAGCGATTAAAAACTAAATTAATTGCAGAAAACATTTTGTAGTCCAAAAAAAAACCGTACATTTGCAAGCCGTTTGAATGAGATAGTTCAAGCGGCTTTTTAAACGGCTTAAGTACCAAAAATACAAGCAATTGCCTCTTTAGCTCAGTTGGCCAGAGCACGTGATTTGTAATCTCGGGGTCGTTGGTTCGAATCCGACAAGAGGCTCAAAAGGATGAAAATTCAGTTTTACGACTAAAAAAACAGCGGTTTTTGAATCTAAAACAGCAAATTAATAGCAATTAAAATGCAAAATTGAATTTCAAACTAAAAATGATGAAAAAATTGGGGCAGTTACCAAAGTGGCCAACTGGGGCTGACTGTAACTCAGCTGTCTTTCGACTTCGGAGGTTCGAATCCTTCACTGCCCACAATAATAATTTGAAATTTGAAAAATTTGAAATTTGAAAACAAGGAGATTAAGATTTTAATTATCTCAATTTCAAATTATCAAATTATCAAATTGAAAATGCGAAAGTAGCTCAGTTGATAGAGCATTAGCCTTCCAAGCTGAGGGTCGCGGGTTTGAGTCCCGTCTTTCGCTCGTCAGGAATTATCCTATTTGACGAGTAAATTTAAAAGGATAATTTCGGTTTGCTGTTGTAGCTCAGTGGTAGAGCACTTCCTTGGTAAGGAAGAGGTCGCGAGTTCAATTCTCATCAACAGCTCAACTTTGTAGCTTTTATAAAAACATATAATTAATTTTTTAAATAATCTTTGAGTTATGGCAAAAGAAAAATTTGACAGGTCGAAACCTCACGTTAACGTAGGTACCATTGGTCACGTAGACCACGGTAAAACAACTTTGACCGCTGCTATTACAACAGTATTGGCAAAAAAAGGACTTTCTGAATTACGTTCATTCGATTCAATCGATAACGCTCCTGAAGAAAAAGAACGTGGTATTACAATCAACACTGCACACGTTGAATATCAAACTGCAAATCGTCACTATGCACACGTTGACTGTCCTGGTCACGCTGACTACGTTAAAAACATGGTTACAGGTGCTGCTCAAATGGACGGAGCTATCATTGTAGTTGCTGCTACTGATGGTCCAATGCCACAAACACGTGAGCACATCCTTCTAGCTCGTCAGGTAAACGTACCACGTTTGGTTATCTTCATGAACAAATGTGACCAAGTTGATGACGAAGAAATGTTAGAGTTAGTAGAAATGGAAATGCGTGAATTGCTTTCATTCTACGAATTTGATGGCGACAACACTCCAGTAATCCGCGGTTCAGCTCTTGGTGGTTTGAACGGTGTTCCAGAGTGGGAAGATAAAATCATGGAATTGATGAATGCAGTTGATACTTGGATTGAATTACCTCCACGTGCTGTTGACAAACCTTTCTTGATGCCAGTTGAAGATGTATTCTCTATTACAGGTCGTGGTACAGTTGCTACAGGTCGTATCGAAACAGGTATCATCAAAACAGGTGAAGAGGTTCAAATCATCGGTTTAGGACAAGGAGCTCAAAAATCAGTAGTAACTGGTGTTGAAATGTTCCGTAAAATCCTTGACGAAGGTCAAGCTGGTGACAACGTAGGTCTTTTACTTCGTGGTATTGATAAAGAAGCCATTAAACGTGGTATGGTTATCACTCACCCAGGAAAAGTAACTCCTCATACTACTTTCAAAGCAGCAGCTTATATCTTGAAAAAAGAAGAAGGTGGTCGTCATACTCCATTCCACAACCGTTACCGTCCACAGTTCTATATCCGTACATTGGATGTAACTGGTGAGATCACTCTTCCAGAAGGAACAGAAATGGTAATGCCAGGTGACAACTTGGAGTTAACAGTTACTTTAATTTACCCAGTAGCTTGTAACGTAGGTCTTCGTTTCGCAGTTCGCGAAGGTGGTCGTACAGTAGGTTCAGGTCAAATTACTGAATTGTTAGACTAATATAATAGTTACGAGTTACGAGTTACGAGATAATATCCTGTAACTTGTAGCTCGAAACTTAAAAACTTCGTTACTTTTTACTCGTAACTAATTACTTGTAGCTTGTAACTAAACACACGGGCGTAGCTCAGTTGGTAGAGCACTGGTCTCCAAAACCAGGTGTCGGGAGTTCGAGCCTCTCTGCCCGTGCATACATATTTATTTATGAAAATTATAAACTATATCAAAGAGTCTTATTCAGAACTTGTTCAAAAAGTATCGTGGCCTACACGTACTGAGCTTACAAACAGTGCTGTTATAGTATTGATTGCTTCCATCATACTTGCGCTTTTAGTTTGGGTTATGGACTTGAGTTTTGAATCAATCATGACATTTATCTACGATAAACTGTCGTAATTTTTAGTTGGAGGAAAAAAAGTGTCAGAGACAACAAATTTTAAATGGTATGTTCTCCGCGCCATCAGTGGCAAGGAAACAAAAGTAAAAGAGTATATTGAAGCAGAAATGAAGAATTCAGATCTAAGTCAATATGTTTCTCAGGTACTAATTCCAACCGAAAAGGTATACCAGATTCGTAACGGCAAAAAATTTACAAAAGAACGTAGTTGTATGCCGGGATACATCTTGATTGAAGCTCATCTTATAGGTGAAATTCCTCATCGTCTTCGCAACACCCCAAACGTCATCGGCTTTCTCGAAGAGAAGAGCCACACACCAATTCCGGTTCGCCAATCAGAGGTGAATCGTATTTTGGGCAGTGTAGATGATTTAATTGAAGTGGGCGAAGAAATGCTAACACCTTACCTTGTTAACGAAAGTGTCAAGGTAATAAGCGGACCATTTTCTGGTTTGAGTGGCATTATTGAAGAGGTTCACACCGATAAGAAAAAACTCAAAGTTATGGTTTTGATATTCGGACGGAAAACTCCGCTCGAACTATCGTTTACGCAAGTAGAAAAGGAATAGGCGAATAATTTTTTTATACGTTAGTTCCACCAAACAACAAAAAACAGATTATTATGGCTAAAGAAATTGCTGGACTTATTAAATTACAGATTAAAGGAGGGGCCGCAAATCCTTCTCCCCCAGTAGGACCTGCATTAGGTTCTAAAGGGATCAACATTATGGAGTTTTGCAAACAATTCAATGCCAGAACCCAGGACAAACCGGGCAAGATTTTACCTGTTGTTATCACCTACTATACCGACAAATCATTCGACTTCGTTGTAAAAACTCCACCGGTAGCTATCCAGTTAATGGAAATTACCAAATTAAAAAGTGGATCTGCTGAACCAAACCGTAAAAAAGTGGCTGAAATCACTTGGGCGCAAGTTCAACAAATTGCAACTGACAAAATGGTCGATTTGAATTGTTTTGAATTAGAGGCTGCCATGAAAATGGTTGCCGGCACAGCAAGAAGTATGGGTATTACCGTAAAAGGTGAATTTTCAATTAACAATTAAACTTCAATTACAAAATGAGTAAACTGACAAAAAAACAAAAGTTGGCTTTAGAAAAAATTGAAGCTGGAAAAGCCTATACACTCAAGGAAGCATCTTCACTAGTAAAAGAAATCTCTACTACTAAGTTTGACGCTTCTGTTGATATTGATGTACGCTTAGGTGTTGACCCTCGTAAAGCCAACCAAATGGTACGCGGCGTTGTTTCGCTTCCAAATGGAACAGGAAAACAAGTTAGGGTTCTTGCATTATGTACTCCTGATCAGGAAGCAGCAGCTACAGAAGCTGGCGCAGACTTCGTAGGACTCGATGAATATATCGAAAAAATTAAAGGAGGCTGGACAGACGTTGATGTTATCATCACGATGCCTGCAATCATGGGTAAATTAGGTGCTTTAGGTCGTGTTCTTGGTCCACGTGGATTGATGCCGAACCCAAAAAGCGGTACTGTTACCAATGAAGTAGGTAAAGCGGTGAAAGAAGTAAAACAAGGAAAAATCGACTTTAAAGTTGATAAATATGGTATCGTACACACTTCAGTAGGAAAAGTATCTTTTACTCCTGAAATGCTTGTTCAAAACGCCAAAGAATTTGTTTCTACTTTAATGAAACTGAAACCAACTTCAGCAAAAGGTACTTATGTTAAGAGCATTTATCTTTCAAGCACAATGAGTGCGGGTATTAAAATCGACCCAAAATCAGTTGAAGAATAAAATTTACATTTATGAAAAAGGAAGATAAAAGCGCTATTATAAAACAACTTGAGTCAACTCTTAATGAGTACGCTCACTTCTATTTGACTGACATAGGTGGCCTTAATGCTGCTCAAACAAGCGAATTACGTCGTGTGTGTTACAAACAAGATATTAAACTTGTAGTTGTAAAAAATACATTATTACAAAAAGCACTTGAAAGCTCATCTGTAGATTTCACTGAAATTTATGGTTCACTTACTGGTGCAACTTCAATACTACTTTCGAATGTAGGTAATGCGCCTGCTAAACTGATAAAAGATTTCAGCAAAGCAAGCAAAAGCAAAAAACCAGTATTGAAAGCAGCTTATGTAGAAGAAAGTTTCTATATCGGCGAGGATCAGCTTGAAGCACTTGTAAATGTTAAAACTAAAAATGAACTTCTTGGCGAACTTATTGGATTACTCCAATCACCAGCGAAGAATGTTGTGTCCGCACTCCAATCAGGAGGAAATACTATCCACGGCGTGTTAAAAACATTAGCTGAGAGATAATTACAAATACAATTTATAAAAAAAATAATTTACATAAAATATAAGTAAAATGGCAGATTTGAAAGCTTTTGCAGAACAATTGGTTAACTTAACAGTTAAAGAAGTAAACGAGTTAGCTCAAATTTTGAAAGACGAATATGGTATTGAACCAGCCGCTGCAGCTGTTGCTGTTGCTGCAGGTCCTGCCGCTGCTGCTGCTGAAGTAGTTGAGGAAAAAACATCTTTCGATGTAATCCTTAAATCAGCTGGCGCAAACAAGTTAGCAATTGTTAAATTGGTAAAAGAATTAACTGGTCTTGGCTTGAAAGAAGCTAAAGATTTAGTAGATTCAGCTCCTTCAGCAATTAAAGAAGGTGTAACTAAAGACGAAGCCGAAGCATTGAACAAAGCATTGACAGAAGGCGGAGCTGAAGTTGAACTTAAATAAAACAACCTGATTTTCAGGCTTTTGGTTTAGATTCCCTCATAAAGAGGGATTCTAAACCTTTTCTTGTCTTAAAATAATGAGTTCACTGTTCAACATAACCCTCTTTGAAAATGTCTTCAAAAAACCCACAACAAAGAATCAATTTTTCTTCTATCAAAAATCAGCTTGAATATCCTGATTTTTTAGAAGTACAAATAAAATCTTTCCAGGACTTTTTTCAGATGGATACTTCACCTGAAAAAAGGAAAACCGAAGGTTTATACAAAGTATTTACCGAAAACTTTCCAATTGCTGATACACGCAATAATTTTATTCTTGAGTTTCTTGACTATTTCGTTGATCCTCCTCGCTATTCGATAGAAGAATGTGTAGAGCGTGGCTTAACGTATAGTGTGCCTTTAAAAGCAAAACTTAAACTCTATTGTACCGACCCTGACCACGAAGATTTCGACACGGTAATTCAGGATGTATATTTAGGCCCTGTACCCTACATGACGCCTAAAGGAACATTTGTGATTAACGGTGCCGAACGTGTTATTGTATCCCAATTACATCGTTCACCAGGTGTATTCTTTGGTCAAAGCATCCATGCCAACGGTACAAAATTATATTCAGCTCGTATTATTCCATTCCGCGGTTCTTGGATTGAATTTGCTACGGATATTAACAATGTAATGTACGCATACATTGACCGTAAAAAGAAATTACCCGTAACAACATTGTTACGCGCTATTGGATTTGAAAGCGACAAAGACATTCTAGAAATATTTAATCTAGCTGAAGAAGTAAAAGTAAGCAAAGCTAGCTTAAAGAAGGCTGTTGGCCAAAAACTTGCTGCACGTGTTCTTAAAACATGGATTGAAGACTTCGTGGATGAAGATACCGGTGAGGTAGTAAGTATTGAACGTAACGAAGTTATTATCGATCGTGAAACTATTATTGAAAATAGCCACATCGATGAGATTATTGAATCTGGATCGCAAACAATTTTGTTGCACAATCCAAATGCAAATCAAAATGATTTCGCTATCATTTATAATACACTTCAAAAAGACCCTAGTAACTCAGAAAAAGAAGCGGTACTTTATATTTACCGTCAGTTACGTAATGCTGTACCTGCTGATGATTCAACTGCACGTGAAGTAATTAACAACTTATTCTTCTCTGAAAAACGTTACGATTTAGGGGAAGTAGGACGTTTCCGTATCAACCGTAAATTAAAACTTACAACTGCTCCGGATGTAAAAGTACTTACAAAAGAAGATATAATCGAAATCATCAAATATTTGATTGAGCTTATAAACTCAAAAGCAGATGTTGATGATATTGACCACTTAAGTAACCGTCGTGTTCGTACTGTAGGTGAGCAACTTTACAACCAATTTGGTGTAGGTTTGTCGCGTATGGCACGTACCATTCGCGAGCGTATGAACGTTCGTGATAACGAAGTATTTACGCCTATTGACTTAATCAATGCAAAAAGTATTTCGTCGGTTATCAACTCATTTTTTGGAACGAACGCATTGTCGCAGTTTATGGATCAACAAAATCCATTGGCTGAGATAACTCACAAACGTCGTATGTCAGCACTTGGACCAGGTGGTCTTTCGCGTGAACGTGCAGGTTTTGAGGTACGTGACGTTCACTACACGCACTACGGCCGTTTATGTCCAATTGAAACTCCTGAGGGACCAAACATTGGATTGATTTCATCACTTTGTATTTATGCAAAGATTAACGACCTTGGATTTATTGAAACTCCATACCGTGTAGTTACCGATTCAAAAGTAAATATCGACAATGAAGCTGTGGTTTATTTCACAGCTGAAGATGAAGAAAATAAAATTATTGCACAAGGAAATGCTCCACTTAATGAAGATGGAACATTTATTCGTTCAAAAGTAAAATCACGTTTGGGTGCTGACTTCCCTGTAGTAACCCCTGATGAGGTTGGATTAATGGACGTATCACCATCGCAAATTGCTTCGATAGCAGCGGCACTTATTCCGTTTCTTGAGCACGATGATGCTAACCGTGCATTGATGGGATCAAACATGATGCGCCAGGCAGTGCCTTTGTTGCGTTGTGATGCTCCTATTGTAGGTACTGGCATTGAGGCTCAATTGATTCGCGATTCGCGCACTCAAATTGCTGCTGAAGGAAATGGTGTAGTAGAATACGTTGATGCTGAATGTATCAAAATTCGTTACAATCGCGATGAAGATGATGAATTTGTAAGCTTTGAATCATCGGTGAAGGAATATAAACTACCTAAGTTTATGAAAACTAACCAGAATACAACAATTGATTTACGTCCGTTAGTGCGTAAAGGTGATGTTGTAAATCCTGGAATGATTTTAACTGAAGGTTATTCGACAGACAATGGCGAATTAGCAATCGGTAAAAACTTAAAAGTAGCCTTCATGCCTTGGAAAGGTTATAACTTTGAGGATGCTATTGTAATTAACGAACGCGTAGTACGCGAAGATATATTTACGTCAATTCACGTTGTAGAGCAACTATTAGAAGTACGCGAAACAAAACGTGGAGTTGAGGAGTTTACTGCCGATATACCAAACGTTAGTGAAGAGGCAACAAAAGATTTGGATGAAAACGGTATTATCCGTGTAGGTGCACGCATTGAACCAGGTGATATTATCATTGGTAAAATTACACCGAAAGGCGAATCAGATCCTTCACCAGAAGAAAAACTTCTTCGTGCTATCTTTGGCGATAAAGCTGGTGATGTAAAAGATGCTTCGTTAAAAGCGACACCTTCATTATCTGGTGTTGTTGTAGGCAAGCGTTTATATTCGAAAGCGTTAAAAAACAGAAAGTCGAAACTAGCTGATAAAGCAGTTTTACCACGTTTGGATGAAGAATTTGAAGTACAAGCTTCAAACCTTCGCGAAACACTGATTGACAAACTAATGATTTTATTAGCAGATAAGACATCAGCTGGAGTAAAAGACTTTTTGGGTACAGATATCATTTCGCGCAACAGCAAATTCACAATTGAACGCGTACGTGAAATAGATTTCTCATCTATCCAAACAACAAAATGGACTACTGACAACCATAAGAATGAGATGGTTAAGCAGTTGATCATGAACTATATTCGCAAATACAAAGAACTTGATGCTCAAATCAAACGTCAAAAGTTCAATATCACAATTGGCGATGAATTGCCAAACGGTATTGTTCAAATAGCTAAAGTATATATCGCCAAAAAACGTAAAATTCGTGTAGGTGATAAAATGGCGGGACGTCATGGTAACAAGGGTATTGTATCGCGTATTGTACGCCAGGAAGATATGCCTTTCTTAGCAGACGGAACACCGGTTGATATCGTATTGAACCCACTTGGTGTGCCTTCACGTATGAACTTAGGACAGATTTTCGAAACTGTTTTAGGCTGGGCAGGTAAAGAACTTGGATTACAATTTGCAACACCTATTTTTGATGGTGCAAGCCTTGATGATTTTAACGAATGGACTGACAAAGCTGGGGTTCCACGCTACGGTAAAACTTATCTAATTGATGGTGGAACTGGTGAGCAATTTGACCAACCAGCTACAGTAGGTATCATTTACATGCTGAAACTTGGCCACATGGTTGAAGATAAAATGCATGCTCGTTCTATTGGACCTTACTCGCTTATTACACAACAACCACTTGGAGGTAAAGCTCAATTTGGTGGTCAACGTTTTGGAGAGATGGAGGTTTGGGCACTTGAAGCATTTGGTGCCGCACACATTCTACAAGAAATCTTGACTGTTAAGTCGGATGATGTATTAGGTCGTGCACGTACCTACGAAGCAATTGTAAAAGGTGATCCAATGCCAGCTCCAGGAATCCCTGAGTCATTGAATGTATTACTACATGAACTACGCGGATTAGGGTTGAGCATCAATTTGGAATAGAACATCTCGCTAAATTCTTAAAGAAGGATTTAACAAATAGCCTATTTTTTATATTGTTTCTATTTTAATAAAAATTATTTATCGCTATCCAAAACCCTCAAAAGGGGTTTTGGAAGCTTAAAAAATATATTATGGCTTTTAAAAACGATAATAAGGTAAAGTCAAGCTTTAACAAGATTTCAATCGGTCTAGCATCGCCCGAAGAGATTTTGAAATTGTCTAGTGGTGAGGTTTTAAAACCAGAAACCATTAATTACCGTACCTACAAACCTGAACGTGATGGTCTTTTTTGCGAACGAATTTTCGGCCCTACAAAAGATTATGAATGTCATTGTGGTAAATACAAACGTATCCGTTATAAAGGAATTGTTTGTGACCGCTGTGGGGTTGAGGTAACTGAGAAAAAAGTTCGTCGCGAACGCATGGGACACATTCAATTAGTTGTACCGGTTGCACATATATGGTATTTCCGTTCGTTACCTAACAAAATGGGTTACTTACTTGGCATGCCTACAAAAAAGATGGATGCAATTATTTATTATGAAAAATACGTTATCATACAGGCAGGTGCAGCCGATAATGGTGAGAACATAATAAATAACGAATTAATATCAGAAGAAGAATATCTTGATATTATGGATGCCCTTCCACGTGAAAACCACATGTTGGAAGACTCAGATCCAAATAAATTTATTGCGAAAATGGGAGCAGATGCTATATATGATCTACTTTCACGCTTGGACTTGGATGTATTGTCGTATGACTTACGTCACCGTGCCAACACCGACACTTCGCAACAACGTAAAAACGAAGCTCTTAAACGCCTACAAATTGTAGAGTCTTTCCGTGCTTCAAAATTACGCAACAAACCGGAATGGATGATTGTAAAAATCGTTCCAGTTATTCCACCTGAATTACGTCCGTTAGTGCCACTTGATGGTGGTCGTTTTGCTACCTCCGACTTAAATGACTTATATCGTCGTGTTATTATCCGTAATAACCGTTTAAAACGATTGATAGAAATTAAAGCTCCAGAAGTAATTCTACGTAACGAAAAACGTATGCTTCAAGAAGCGGTTGACTCATTGTTCGACAATTCACGTAAATCAAGTGCCGTTAAAACAGACGCAAACCGTCCGTTGAAATCACTTTCTGATTCATTGAAAGGTAAACAAGGTCGTTTCCGTCAAAACTTGTTGGGTAAACGTGTCGATTACTCGGCTCGTTCGGTAATTGTTGTAGGCCCTGAATTAAAAATGCACGAATGCGGTATCCCTAAGGATATGGCTGCCGAATTATACAAACCGTTTGTTATCCGCAAATTAATTGAGCGTGGTATCGTTAAAACGGTTAAATCTGCTAAAAAAATTGTAGACCGCAAAGATCCTGTTATTTGGGATATTTTAGAGTATGTGATGAAAGGTCATCCGGTTTTATTAAACCGTGCCCCTACTCTTCACCGTTTAGGTATTCAAGCATTCCAGCCAAAAATGATCGAAGGAAAAGCGATTCAGCTTCACCCACTATCATGTACGGCATTTAATGCCGACTTTGACGGCGACCAGATGGCTGTTCACTTACCATTAGGTAACGAAGCTGTATTGGAAGCTCAAATGTTAATGCTTGGATCGCACAACATCTTAAACCCTGCTAATGGTGCTCCTATTACAGTACCTTCTCAGGACATGGTTCTTGGTTTGTATTATATTACTAAACCACGTACAGGTGCACTAGGTGAAGGACTTATTTTTTACTCTCCTGAAGAAGCTGAAATTGCTTATAACGAGAAAAAAGTTGCACTTCACTCATGGATTAAAGTTCGTACTCGCGACGTAGATGAAAATGGTAACCAGGTTATCCGATTAATCGAAACTACAGTAGGTCGTATTTTATTTAACAAATGTGTTCCTACACAAGTGGGATATATCAATGAGTTACTTTCTAAAAAATCACTTCGTGATATTATTGGTAATGTAATTGAAATTTGTGGAGTAGCTCGTACAGCGGCTTTCCTTGATGATATTAAAGATTTAGGATATCAAATGGCATTCAAAGGAGGATTATCGTTTAACCTTGGTGACGTAATCATCCCTGCTGAAAAAGAAATTCTTGTAAAAGAAGGTAATGCTGAAGTTGAAGAGATTTTGAATAACTACAACATGGGATTCATTACTTACAACGAACGTTACAATCAAATTATTGATACTTGGACACATATTAACTCGAAATTGTCGAATATTTTGATGAAACAACTTTCGACAGATAACCAAGGATTTAACTCTGTATATATGATGCTTGATTCTGGTGCTCGTGGTTCGAAAGAACAGATTCGTCAGCTTTCAGGTATGCGTGGTTTGATGGCAAAACCTCAAAAATCTGGTGCTGAAGGCGGTCAGATTATTGAGAACCCAATTCTTTCGAACTTCAAAGAAGGTCTATCGGTACTTGAGTACTTTATTTCTACCCACGGTGCTCGTAAAGGTTTGGCGGATACGGCTCTTAAAACAGCTGATGCTGGATATTTAACACGTCGTTTGGTTGACGTTTCGCACGATGTAATTATTCACGAAGATGATTGTGGAACATTACGTGGCTTGATAGCGACTGAGATGAAAAACAACGAAGAAGTTGTTTCATCACTATTTGAACGAATTTTAGGACGTGTTTCAGTTCACGATATATATCACCCATTAACAGGTGAACTAATTGTAGTTTCGGGAAGTCAGATTACTGAGCCATTGGCTAAAAAAATCCAAGATTCTCCTATCGAACGTGTTGAAATTCGTTCGGTACTTACCTGCGAATCGAAAAAAGGTGTTTGTGCAAAATGCTACGGACGTAACCTTGCAACAGGTAAAATGGTACATATTGGAGAAGCTGTTGGTGTAATTGCTGCTCAGTCAATTGGTGAGCCAGGTACGCAGCTTACACTTCGTACATTCCACGTCGGTGGGGTTGCTTCGAATGTTGGAGCAGAAAATAAAATTTCACTTCGTTACGATGGCCGTTTAGAATTTGATGAATTACGTACAGTAGAAGTAAAAGATGCTGCTGGTGATTATCAAATTGTTGTAAGCCGTTTAACCGAAATGCGTGTTGTAGATATTAACACAGGTATTGTATTAACAACTCAGAATATACCTTATGGCTCGAAATTGTTCGTGAAAAACGGCGATAACGCAACCAAAGGACAAGTAGTTTGTGAATGGGATCCATTTAATGCTGTTATTATCTCTGAAACTAATGGTAAAATTGAATTTGAAGATGTTATTGAAAACATAACATTTAAAACAGATACGGATGATGCTACAGGATTGAGCGAAAAGATTATCACAGAGTCGAAAGATCGTAACCGTGTGCCAAGTGCTCACATTATGGACAAAGACGGTGCTGTTATTCGCACATACAACTTACCAGTAGGCGCCCACCTTGTAGTAGAGGATGGAGAGCAAATTAAAGCTGGTCAGATGCTTGTAAAAATTCCTCGTGCAGTAGGTAAAGCAGGTGATATCACAGGGGGTCTTCCTCGTGTTACTGAGCTTTTCGAAGCACGTAACCCATCGAACCCTGCTGTAGTAGCTGAAATTGACGGTGAAGTGAATTTTGGAAAAATCAAACGTGGTAATCGTGAATTGAGCGTAACTTCGAAAACAGGTGAAGTTAAGAAATACATGATTCAGCTTTCAAAACAAATTCTTGTACAAGAAAATGACTTTGTTCGCGCTGGAACACCACTTTCGGAAGGTGCAACAACTCCTTCTGACATTTTGATGATCAAAGGACCTACAGCTGTTCAAGATTATATTGTTAACGAGGTACAAGATGTATACCGCTTACAAGGTGTAAAAATCAACGATAAACACTTCGAAGTAATTGTTCGCCAAATGATGCGTAAAGTAGAAATCCTTGAACAAGGTGATACTCGCTTCCTTGAAAAACAAATTATTGACAAGCATGAGTTTATGGATGAGAACGACCGTATTTGGGGTAAAAAAGTAATTCTTGACGCTGGCGATTCGGAAACACTTAAAGCTGGTCAAATTATTACTGCTCGTAAACTTCGCGACGAAAACAGTGCTTTGAAACGCCGTGATATGCGTATTGTTGAAACACGTGAAGCTATTCCTGCAACATCAAATCAGATACTTCAGGGTATTACACGTGCTGCACTTCAAACACAAAGCTTTATGTCGGCTGCGTCGTTCCAGGAAACTACAAAAGTACTGAACGATGCTGCAATCAACGGCAAAGTTGACCGTTTAGAAGGTATGAAAGAGAACGTTATTTGCGGTCACTTAATACCAGCTGGTACAGGTCAACGCGACTTTGATAAAATTGTTGTTTACTCAAGAGATGAGTACAACAAAAAAGAAGATGCACGCCGTAATGTAACAGACATTGAAGACGGAAATTCAGCAGAATAATCCAATATATCTATAATGAAAATAGGCTAACACATTTAACTGTGCTAGCCTATTTTTTTTATATGCTAAATAACTAAAGTCCCAAAACAGCCAATCCTTTTGGAACAAAAATTACTAACCCAACAATAGCAGCACAGATAGCTGCCACCAAAACCGCGCCAGCTGCAATATCCTTAATTGCACCAGCTTGAGGTTGTCGTTCTGGAGAAACCATATTAACCAAGCGTTCAATGGCAGAATTAACCATTTCGAGACTTATAACTAACCCAAAGCACAAAGCACAGACAATCCACTCTGTAATTGAAATGTGGAAAATAAAACCACATACAACTACGAGGACTACGAAAACTAGATGTATATTCATATTTGGTTCTTTCCCAAAAACCAATCTAATGCCATTCATGGCATAACCAAAACTACGTAAACGTGCTTTCATTGAGTAAAATATTATGCGACAAATGTATAAAAAAAGTCCGACAAACAATAAAGTTCGCCGGACTTAAAATGCTTTCAATCAATAATTAAATTTTCACACGCTCAACGTAAGAACCAGCGCGAGTATCTACTTTAATTGTTTCGCCTTCGTTAATAAATAAAGGAACACGTACAGTTGCACCCGTTTCAAGAGTTGCAGGTTTTGATGCATTTGTTGCAGTGTCGCCTTTCAAACCAGGTTCAGTGTAAGTAACTAATAAAGCAACATTTAAAGGAAGGTCAACATATAAAATAGTTTCCGATTCAGCATGCGTAACTACTTCACAAATCATTCCTTCTTTTAGGAAATCAACACCATTAATAATATTTTTATCAACTGATACTTGATCAAATGTTTCATTATTCATAAAGTTATAACCCATTTCATCTTGATAAAGGAATTGATATTCGCGACGTTCAATACGAACCTCCTCAATACGAATACCTGCATTGAAAGTACGCTCTAAAGTACGACCGGTAACAACGTTTTTCATTTTTGTACGAACAAAAGCCGCTCCTTTGCCGGGTTTAACGTGTAAAAACTCTGTAATGAAATAATACTGCCCGTCAATATCGAGGCACATGCCGTTTTTAATATCTGCTGTTGTAGCCATTGAAAAATATGAATTTATATTATATACTTAATTACAATAATAGTTTGAAATATAACATTTTACAAAAGAATCTCAAATGCAAAACGAGTCTGCAAAAATACGATTAATATTTTGAATGTCAAAACAATTAGTTTAAATGTGATTCACGATGGAGCAAACATCCAACAAATAAAGATATTTTAGCCTTATTCATACTTAAAATAAATAAAAAAATTAGTACCTTTGCAGGCCAAATTATTAGCATAAAAATAACAGCTAAAGCCCTATAAGCCAAATGCTGCTAACTAAATAGTAGTTTAAAAAAAATACGTAAATAACAAATATACATTATGAACATCGTCAAAAAAGACATCGATCAAAACAATGCAATTGTAACCGTAAGCATTGAGAAAGCGGATTACAGTGAAAAGGTAGAGCAAAAATTACGCGAATATCGTAAAAAAGCCAACATCCCTGGTTTTCGTCCAGGAATGATTCCTGTTGGTTTGATAAAAAAAATGTATGGTAAAGCAGTTATAGCCGAAGAAGTAAATAAAATTGTTTCGGAAGAACTTTACAAATACATTCGCGAAAATAAAATCAACATTTTGGGTGAACCAATGCCAAATGAAACCGAACAACCAACATTGGATTTGGAAGGACAAGAAAACTTTGACTTTGTTTTTGACCTTGGTATAGCTCCTGAGTTTGAAGTAGAACTTAGCGAAAAAGATATAATCGCCAGCTACAGTATTGCTGTAAGCGAAGAAATGATTGATAATCAAGTTAAATCATATACTAGCCGTTATGGCAAATACATTCAAGAAGAAATTGTTGAAGAAAAAGATATGATAAAAGGAGAAATCCTTGAACTTGCTGACGGCAAAGTAAACGAAAATGGTTTAAAAGTTGCTGATGCGGTATTAACACCATCATACATGACAGACGAAGCTCAAAAAGCGAAATTTGTAGGTGCTGCAAAAGGTTCAGTCATTACATTCACTCCTCAAACAGCGTACAACAACGAAACTGAAGTTTCATCACTTTTAAAAATTTCGAAAGAAGAAGCAAAAAACATTAGCTCTGAATTCCAAATTACAATCGAAGGCATTACCCGCTACCATGAATCAGAAATTGACCAAGAGCTTTTCGACAAAGTTTACGGCGAAGGTGTTGTGGCAAGTGTAGAGGAATTCCGCGCAAAAATCAAAGAAGGAATTCTTGAATCACTATCAGGTGATAGCGAATATAAATTTGGTATTGACGCGCGTGAAGTACTTGTTAATAAGTATGATGCTCTTACATTCCCTGATTCATTCTTAAAACGTTGGTTAAAAGCTTCAAACGAGAACATGACAGTTGAAACCATAGAGGCTGAATTTCCAAAAATGATTGCCGACCTTAAATGGCAATTAATAAAAGATAAAGTTGCAAAATCAAACGACATCAAAGTAGAGATGGAAGACATCAATGCTTATGCTCGCAAAATTGCTCGTGCTCAATTTGCACAATACGGAATGGTAGGTATGGGCGACGATATATTGGACAACTATGCCAAAGATATGCTTAAAAAAGAAGAAACTCTTAAAGGCATAGTAGAGCGTGTAGCTGAAAACAAAGTGTTTGAAATTGTAAAAAACAATGTCAAATTGGATGTAAAAGAGGTATCCATTGACGATTTCAACAAAATGTTTGAAAATTAAACATTAAGAGATTATAATTTCTTACCGAAAAGGCTTTTTCCCTTCTTAGATTAAACAAAATTTTCATACCTTTGTTTGACTAATGAAATGGGCGAAAGCCTTTTTCGTATTCGAACGTTAGGTATTAAACGATTGGTATTACTTTTTACAGATTATTTCTTTAAACATATAAAAAAGAATATATTATGAATAACGAATTCCGCAAATACGCTACCAAGCATTTAGGAATGAATGGCTTGGCTCTTGACAAATACACTGATATAACTAGCAATTATATCTCACCGTCTATTCTCGAAGAACGCCAACTAAATGTAACTCAGATGGATGTGTTTTCGAGATTAATGATGGATAGAATCATTTTTTTAGGTACTCAGGTTGACGATTACACTGCCAATGTGATTCAAGCACAATTATTATTCCTTGACTCATCTGACCCAGGCAAAGATATCTCAATCTACTTGAACACACCAGGTGGTTCGGTATATGCAGGACTAGGCATTTACGACACCATGCAGTTTATTGGCTCCGATGTAGCTACAATTTGCACAGGCATGGCGGCCTCAATGGGTGCAGTGCTTTTAGTAGCAGGTGCCGAAGGCAAACGCTCAGCACTAAAACACTCACGCGTAATGATTCACCAACCTATGGGTGGCGCGCAAGGTCAAGCATCAGACATTGAAATAACTGCCCGCGAAATACAAAAATTAAAAAAAGAACTATATACAATTATCTCTGATCACTCAAAAACCTCATTTGACCGCGTTGAAAAAGATTCGGATAGAGACTATTGGATGACTTCACAAGAAGCGTTAGAATACGGAATGATTGATAAGATACTAGTAAACGAGAAGAAAAAATAATAATGGCTAAAGTTGTAAAGAACTGTAGCTTTTGCGGTCGTCCTGAATCACAGGTTGATTTCTTCATTATGGGTCAGGGCGGAGCTCAGATTTGTAACGAATGTGCCGTACAAGCTGCCGATATCGTGAAAGAAAACACGAATTCAAAATCAAAAATACCGTCTCTCAATAAAAATGATATACCCAAACCCATCGAGTTAAAAGAATATCTTGATGAATATATTATTGGACAAGATGAGGCAAAAAAATACCTATCGGTAGCCGTATACAATCACTACAAACGATTGATGCAAGAAAAAACCAATGATGATGTTGAGATTGAGAAATCTAACATTATAATGGTTGGCTACACAGGCACGGGCAAAACGATGTTAGCACGCACCATTGCTAAACGACTACATGTGCCTTTTACTATTGTTGACGCCACTGTACTAACCGAAGCTGGATACGTGGGCGAAGATATTGAAAGCATTTTAACCAGATTACTGCAAGTAGCTGATTACGATGTAAAAGCAGCAGAAAGAGGCATTGTTTTTATAGACGAAATAGATAAAATTGCACGTAAAAGCGACAACCCAAGCATTACTCGTGATGTAAGCGGCGAAGGTGTGCAACAAGGTTTGCTTAAGCTGCTCGAAGGATCGGTAGTTAATGTTCCACCACAAGGCGGACGTAAACACCCTGACCAAAAGATGATTGCGGTAAACACGCAAAACATCTTATTTATATGCGGTGGAGCTTTTGATGGTATTGAAAAGAAAATTGCCTCAAGATTAAATACACGCATGGTAGGTTATAGCGCATCGCTCGAAAATGAGCAATTTGACAAAAATAACCTATTGCAATACATTGCACCACAGGATTTAAAATCGTTTGGACTTATACCCGAAATTATTGGGCGTCTACCAATTTTAACCTATTTGGAGCCATTGGATAGAACTGCTTTGCGCCGAATATTAACAGAGCCAAAAAATTCAATTACCAAACAGTATTTTAAACTTTTTGGGATGGATCAGATTGAGCTCCAATTTTCGGATGAGGTACTTGATTATATTGTAGACAAAGCAATAGAATTTAAACTTGGTGCGCGCGGACTCCGATCGATTACTGAAACTATTATTATGGATAAAATGTATGAAATGCCTTCATCCAATGATAAAAATTTAGAAATTACATTAGACTATGCCCGCACTAAAATAGAACGTGCAAACATTAACAGACTTAAAACATCTTGATATTCAAAGCAAATGCAGTGTCAAAAACAATAATATATGTTTTTTTTGTTACTGATATGATTTTTTTATCAAAAAGCCTTGTATATTTGAAATCTGTTTATAATTTTGTTTAAAAAAATTCGGACTAATAAAAAATACATGGTTACACATTCAGAGTTAGCAACTCACTTAAAAAAGAATTTTGGGTTTGATGGTTTCAAGGGCAACCAAGAGGCTATCATTCAAAATGTATTAAGCGGAAACGACACCTTCGTGTTGATGCCAACTGGAGGCGGCAAGTCTTTGTGTTATCAGCTACCATCCATACTTATGGAAGGTACGGCCGTGGTCATATCGCCACTAATTGCCCTCATGAAGAATCAGGTTGATGCCATGCGGAATTTTAGTGATGAGGATGGAATAGCGCACTTTATAAATTCGACACTATCGAAACCAGCTATAGAGGCCGTGAAAGCCGACTTATTATCAGGCAAAACAAAACTATTATATGTTGCCCCTGAATCACTTACGAAAGAAGATAATATTGAGTTCCTTCGTTCACTTAAAATTTCATTTTATGCTGTAGATGAAGCACACTGTATTTCGGAGTGGGGACATGATTTTCGCCCTGAATACAGAAGAATTCGCCCACTGATAAACGAAATAGGAGCTGCGCCTTTAATAGCACTTACAGCTACCGCAACACCTAAGGTACAACACGATATTCAGAAAAATTTAGGCATGTTAGGTGCTAAAGTTTTCAGATCATCGTTTAATAGACCAAACTTGTTTTATCAAGTAATTACAAAAACCAATGACGTGGATAAGGATATTATAAAGTATATTCGTTCACAAAAGGATAAATCGGGGATAATTTACTGCTTAAGTCGTAAAAAAGTTGAAGAACTAGCTGAGACTTTAAAAGTTAATAAAATATCATGTCTACCCTATCATGCTGGCATGGATGCACATGTGCGGACAGAAAACCAGGACAAATTCCTTATGGAAAAAGTACAGGTGATAGTTGCGACAATTGCATTTGGGATGGGCATTGACAAACCCGATGTACGCTATGTAATACATTATGACATGCCTAAAAGCCTCGAAGGTTACTACCAAGAGACTGGGCGCGGCGGCCGTGATGGCGGCGAAGGTCAATGTATTGCCTATTATGCATATAAAGATTTGGATAAACTGCGCAAGTTTATGCAAGGTAAACCTGTGGCTGAACAGGAAATTGGAAATCAGCTATTATTAGAGACACAGGCATACGCCGAATCATCGGTTTGCCGTAGAAAATTATTGTTACATTATTTTGGAGAAGAGCTAGAAAACGACTGCGGTTGTTGTGATAATTGTATGAAACCACGAAAATTTATTGAAGGTCAAGAACTTTTAGTTCTTACATTAGAGACAATCATTGCTGTGCGCGAAAAATTTAAAGCGGAGCACATTGTTGATGTTTTAAAAGGAAACGAAACATCTGAAGTAACAACATATCAACACGATGAATTGGAGAACTTTAGTTCTGCATCAGACGAGGATGAGAAAACACTTCATGCGATCATAAGACAAGCATTAATTGCAGGTTATATTTCGAAAGAAATTGAAAACTATGGCTTATTGAAAGTCACTGCTGCTGGCAAGGCTTACATGAAGAAACCAACTTCGTTTCAAATAGTGAAAGACACTGACTTTGACGATGATGAAGAAGAGACTACAGCTAAATCCTCGGGAGGTACTTGTGCTGCCGACGATGTTTTATTCTCTATACTTAAAGATCTTCGTAAAAAAATGTCGAAGAAGCTTGAAGTACCACCATTCGTTATATTTCAAGATCCATCGTTGGAGGCAATGGCTACAACTTATCCGGTTACAATGGATGAGTTACAGAACATACCTGGCGTAGGTGCTGGCAAAGCAAAACGATACGGCGAGGACTTTTTGAGACTAATCAAAGAACACGTAAAGGAGAATGAAATTGTTCGCCCAGAAGATTTGAGAGTACGTACTGTAGCAAACAAATCAAAACTAAAAGTATCAATTATTCAATCTATTGACAGAAAAATAGCTTTGGATGATATTGCAATGGCTAAAGGGCTTGAGATAGGTGAACTACTTGATGAAATTGAGGCTATCGTTTATTCGGGTACTAAAATCAATATTGATTATTTCTTAGACGAAGTAATGGAGCCCGATCATATTGATGATATATTTGACTATTTTAGTTCTGCTGAAACTGACAAAATTGAACCTGCTCTTGATGAGCTAGGCGAGGACGATTTCAGCGAAGTAGAAGTTAGATTAGTTCGTATTAAATTTTTATCTGAAATAGGAAACTAATTTGAAATATATAATTTAAAAAAACGCCATGTAAACAAATTACATGGCGCTTTTTTTTGTATACATTTATTTTCTTCAGACACCCTACTCTACCAGATACAAAATACTTGCAGAAAGTGGTTCAATACGAAATTCTTTCGCGCTAACTTCTTTAATGCCGTTCATATTGATAAGTCCATCGTGACACACCAAATTCCATTTACCTTCGGGCATAGGTACTGACATGGCCTTTTTATTGCCATTTAACAACACCATAATTTCTTTCCAACTTTCGCCATTAACATGATCGGTTAATTTATAGGCAATCACATTTGTGGGCACACTATCCACAAACTGTAAGCGATCTTGAATCATTTGAGCTTTCGAAATTCGAAATGCAGGATGAGCTCTACGCAGCGCTATTAGCCCTTGATAATAAGCAAATACATCCTTATAAGTAGTTTTAAAGTTCCAATCAATTTGATTTATTGAATCGGGAGATTGATAGGTATTATGAACTCCTTTTTTATTCCGTAGCAATTCTTCACCAGCATAAATAAAAGGAACACCTTGCGAGGTGAACACCACTGTTTGAGCTAGCTTATTTGAGCGAATTAAATCCGCCTCCGATGTATTAGGGTCATTCGAAATTCTGAGTTTATCAGCCAAACATAAATCGTCGTGACAAGACACATAATTGATTGTTTGGGTAGGCTCATTTACATACGGTTCTTTGGAATAAATAAGCTTTGTATAGTCGACCTGTGAATGTTGCACACCACCAACGATACCAAACTTAACACTTTCCACCAAACTATCTCTTCCTGAAGCAAATCCTGGCACTTTCTCGTCGGACCAGCTACCTTTTAAAGCATCACGAATATCATCGCTAAATACGGCTATTCCATTTAATTGCTTCGCATTTTTCTTAACGGCTCTTTTGTCTTCGGCCAAAGGTGATGCGCCTGCCGTCCAACCTTCGCCATAAATAAAAATAGATTGATCTACTTTATTTAATGCGTCGCGAACAGCATTCATTGTTTCAATATCATGAATACCCATTAAATCGAAACGAAAACCATCGATATGATACTCTTTAGCCCAATAAGTAACCGATTCAACGATAAACTTTCGCATCATGCCACGTTCAGAGGCTGTCTCATTTCCACACCCTGAAGCGTCGGACCAAGTACTATCAGCTTTCATGCGATGAAAATAGCCAGGCACAGTTAAATTAAGATGCGAATCGTCGGCCGAAAATGTGTGATTATATACAACATCCATCACCACACGAATGCCTGCTTTGTGTAGCGCCTGAACCATTTGTTTAAATTCTTTGATACGTACAATAGGATCATGTGGATTAGTAGAATAACTGCCTTCGGGCACATTATAATTTAAGGGATCGTAACCCCAATTATAAACATTTTTTTCTAAAGTTGTTTCGTCGATCGAAGCAAAATCATAGGACGGTAATAAATGGACGTGTGTAACGCCAAGTTCCTTTAAATGATCAATGCCCGTGGCTTCGCCTGCTGAGTTTTTCGTTCCATTTTCGGTGAATGCAAGGTACTTCCCTTTATTTTTCATCCCCGAATTTGGTGACATCGAAAAATCTCGCATGTGTAGTTCGTATAACACAATATCGGTGAAGTTTTTTAATTCAGGCTTGGCATCAGATTCCCATCCATCAGGATTCGTATCTTTCATATCGATAATAGCTGCTCGCTTACCATTTACACCAGTGGCTTTAACCCACACGCCAGGTGTTTCGGCATACCATTTTTCGCCAATACAAATCTGGAAGGTATAAAACTTACCCTTCAAATCCTCCTTGATTTTCTTAAGCCATGTGCCCTGTTCAGATTTTTCCATATCTATCACTTTATAGGCAGCTCCCTCGCTCCCGTTATCATAAAGCAGTAGTTTTACTTGGTCGGCTGAGGGCGCCCATAATCGAAAAACTGAAGATTGAGAAGAATAAGTTAACTCTAAATCAGACCCTTTGTACACAGGATAATCGTTATACGATGCATAATGCGTTTTTCCTCCACATGCAAAAAGCAACAAAAGTGGAAATAACAATAAATAGTTTCTTTTCTTCATAAGAGTATAAATATATTAGTTCACAAAAATAAAGGAAAAATTCAACATTCAATTCGAATTAAACAATGAGTTAATAAAAATAGTCGCAAACGATTTCGAATGAATGCAAAAAGCCGCATCTTTCAGTAGAAAGTTAGCGGCTTTTGTACGTATTATCACTATCAAAGTCCTATAGAATTCCATGACGCTTCAATAAAGCATCAATAGTTGGCTCTTGCCCTTTGAATTTTTTATAAAGTTGCATTGGGTGCTCGGTACCACCCTTCATTAAAATATTTTGACGAAATGCATTTGCAGTTTTCTTATCAAAAATACCATTTTTAACGAAAACAGCATAAGCATCAGCATCTAACACCTCCGCCCATTTATAACTATAATATCCGGCAGCATATCCACCAGCAAAAATATGGTTAAAGGTAGGGCTCATAGCAGCATCATTCACTACGGGTAGTATTTGAGTTTTGCTCATTGCTTCTTTTTCCATGCGAATAACATCGCCTGCATAAGGAATTTCGATTGAATGCCATGCCATATCTAAGTAACCAAAACTCAACTGACGTAGACAGAAATTAGCTACATTGAAATTCTCGGAATCTTTAATCTTTGTAATTAACTCAACTGGGATTTTTTCACCCGTCTTATAGTGCACCGCAAAACCATCTAAAAACGCCTTTTCAGGACCCCAGTTTTCCATAATTTGTGAAGGTAGCTCTACAAAATCGCGGTAAACATTGGTTCCCGAAAGTGACTCGTAAGTACATTTAGACAACATACCGTGAAGAGCATGACCAAATTCGTGTAAAAACGTAGTATATTCATCAAATGTTAATAGCGCAGGTTTAGTTTCGGTAGGGCGTGTAAAATTCATCACAATCGTAATTTGCGGACGACTATCTTTCTTACCATCCATCCACTGACCCTTAAACTCACTCATCCATGCTCCTGAGCGTTTTCCATCACGCGGATGGAAATCGGTATAGAGAACTGAAAGAAATTTCCCTTTTTCATCAAGTACATCATAAGCGTCTACTTCTGAATGATAAACAGGAATGTTATTGTTTTTTACAAACTTAATACCATAAAGTTTGGTAGCCAAGCCAAAAACACCTTTTTTTACATTCTCGAGTTCAAAGTAAGGTTTCAACATCTCATCAGTCAAGTCAAATTTTTCAGCTTTTAGTTTTTCTGAATAATAAGACCAATCCCAAGCTTGTACTTGAAAATAAGCGCCATTTTTATTGGCATACGCTTGCACTTCTGCATATTCTTTTATTGCGGCAGGTTTGTAAGCAGCTAGTAATTTATCCGTTAAGCTATAAACATTTGCTTTATTCTCGGCCATGCGATGTACCAAGCTGTAATCTGCAAAAGATTTATGACCAAGCAATTTGGCCATTTGCAAACGTAGGTTCGCAATTTTACGTATATTTTCAACATTATCAAATTCACCACCAAGCATATTACGAGTAGCATAAGCCATGTATAACTCACGGCGCAAATCGCGATTATCGGAATATTTCATTACTGGTCCGTAAGTTGTTGCTTTCAAATCGAGTAACCAACCTTCCTTACCTGCTTTTTTTGCATTGAGCACCAGCATATCAAGCACATCTTGTGGCAAGCCATTTAACAAAGCCTTATCAGTGATATTTAAACTCCACTTGTTGGTTTCTTTCAATCCATTTTGACCAAAATTCAGCGTAAGCATACTCAAATCCTTTGAAATTTGCTTATAAATTTCTTTATCCTTGGTCGATAAATTAGCACCATTCTCCGCAAATCGATCATACGATTTTTGAAGTAACATTTGTTGCTCTGAACTTAGTTTTAAACTCGTTCTTGAATCATAAACGGCTTTAACACGCACAAATAGCTTATCATTGAGCGCAATTGCATTGCCATGCTCCGACAACAAAGGCGATACTTTTTGAGCAATAGCC
>JAGNPC010000067.1 GCA_017989795.1 Paludibacter sp.
GGTATAGGTATAAAACAACGACACTTAGAAAAAATATGGGATGTATTTTATCGCGTCGATGCATCCTCTGCCGAAGCAGGCGAAGGACTAGGATTGAGTCTAGTAAAACGCATTGTAGAAAAACACAAAGGTAAAATATGGGCAGAATCCATTGAAGGCGAGGGTAGTATATTTTACGTAGAACTACATAAAAACGAATTTGAAGTATAAATAACTCTATATTAAAATATTAGAACATGAATGACTACAAAGATTTAATAATTTTAATAGCCGAAGACGACGATGGACACGCTATGCTCATAAACGAAGGACTACGCGAATCGGGTGTATGTAATACCATTATACGTTTCAAAAATGGTCTTGAAACATGGCAGTTTTTAGTTGGGAAAAGCGAAACAGAAAATATCAATAATACAAAATCATACCTGCTATTGCTCGATATTAACATGCCAATAATGGATGGCATTGAATTATTACAGAAAATTAAAGCGGATGTAAAACTAAAAGATATTCCTGTAATAATGCTCACTACCACCGACGATCCTCGCGAAGTAAAAACCTGTTATAAATATGGATGTAATATGTACATAACCAAACCCATACAATTCGATAAATTTGCCGAAATGCTTAATCGAATGGGACTATTTATTCAAATTGTAAAAGTAATAAACTAAATAAAATTATGGAAAACAACACGAAAACAATTCTAGTCATTGAAGATGATTTAGGAATGAACCAACTTATTTGCGAAAAAATTGAAGATATGGGTTACAACACAAAATGTACCTTATCAGTGAGCGATGCAATAGAATGGTTATCAGTCAATGAGCCATTTATGATGGTATTAGATTATAGTCTGGCCGACAAAACAGCAACCGAGTTTATCGACAATATTGTAACAAAAGGATTTGAACTTGCACCTTTTTTAATAGTTACTGGGAATGGCGACGAGCGTATAGCAGTGGAAATGATGAAACTTGGCGCACGCGATTACATCATCAAAGATACCAATTTACTGCCACTACTACCGTCGGTAATAAACCGAATTGCGGCTGAAATAAACAACGAAAATAAACTAAAATTAGCCGAAGATGCTTTGGTTCAGAGCGAAGAAAAATTCAGGTTTTTGTTTACCGAGAATCCGCAACCCATGTTTATTTACAACATCCAAACACTTGAAATTTTAGAAGTTAATCACACTGCATTAAATTTCTACGGTTATACAAAAGAGGAATGTACTTCTATGACCATAAAAGACTTGCATCCAGCCGAAGATATGGATTCGTTTATAAAAAAAGTAGAAGAAACCAGATTGGGGAAAAACACAAACGGTTTAAGTAAACACATAAAAAAAAATGGCGAACTAATTTTTGTTGAAATCTATTCTGTTTCAGCAAAATCGTGGGGCGAACATGCACGTTTATCATTAGTGGTAGATATCACCGAACGCAAAATGATTGAAAACACAAATACCTTTTTACTAACCTGTGGTATAACAAACCCAAACGAAAATTTCTTTGAATCATTAGCCCAGTATTTATCCCAAACTTTCGAAATGGAATATGTATGTATCGATTCGCTCGAAGGTGATGGTCTGACTGCAACCACATTAGCAATTTATAACGATGGTGTATTTGATACCAATGTTTCGTATACACTAAAAGAAACCCCTTGTGGCCAAGTTCTCGAAAAATCAATTTGCTGCTTTACCGAAAACGTATGCGATTTATTTCCCAATGATGCAGCGCTCCGCGATTTAAATGCCGAAAGCTATGTTGGAACAACCCTCTGGAACTTCAATGGTAAACCAATTGGTTTAATAGCTATTATTGGTCGTAAACCACTGGTAAATACAGATATGGTTAACAAAATATTACGCTTAGTATCCATAAAAGCATCGGCAGAGTTGGAGCGTAAAAACGCTGAGGAGGCTTTGCGCGAAAGCGAACAAATGTTTGCAGATATGGCGTATAACTCGGCTGGTGTAATTTATCAATTTTATGCGCGACCCAACGGTGAGAGTGGTTTTTATTATCTGAGCCCAAAGGTAAAAGAAATGTTTAATTTTTCCGACAATTTGGCTTCTGCCGACTGGAAACTAGGCGAAAATGTACATCCCGATGATAAAGAAATATTTATAAATGCAGTACAAACAGCTATAATTGAACAAAAAAAATTAGATGTAGAAGTACGAATTTGTACATCTATGGGAACAAAATGGATTCATTTTCTATCTGTACCAATGAAAAAAAACAATGAAATTGTATTTAATGGAATTATGATTGACGTTACCAATCGCAAAGAACTCAGCATTGCCATACAAGATAATGAATCAAAAATGAAAAAATTACTTTTATCAAGTTCAATTTTGATTGATTCGAAAACTGAAGAAACAGATTATCAGAAAATTACAGATACAATAGCCGAAATATCAGGAGCAAAGTATGTAAGTTTTGATGTAGTTAATAATTTGGAAAATAAAATTCAAACCTATGCATTATCAGGTATTAAAGAAAATATTCTGAAAATAACATCCTTGTTAGGTTTCGAAATCATTAATAAAAGATGGAATATTGACCCAATTAAAGCTGCCATTATTGAAAAACAGATTGTAACACGATTTAAATATTTGAGCGAAATTACTAGATCACAAATACCAGAAACAATCTCAAATATAATCGAAAAAACATTTAATCTAGGCGAAGTAGTAATTGTCAGAATAGCTCAAAAAGGTATAACAATAGGTTTTTTTACGCTTTTTTTTACAAATGGAAACACACTCAAAAATACCGATCTTATTGAATTATATGCCAATCAAATAGGATTATTTATTGAACGAAAAAAAGCTGAAGACACGTTGATAAAGAAAAATGCTGATCTTGATTATATGAATAAGTTTATGGTAAACCGCGAAGTTCGTATGGCCGAAATGAAACAAGAAGTAAACGAATTACTTCAAAAATTGGGTAAAGCAAAACGGTATTTGTAACGAAAAAATTGGTCAAAAATAGCGTTATTAAACTATTAACAAATTGTTGATAACTGTTTAAAAACACCTGAAACAAATATTGAAACTTTAGTTGCATAATTCATAGCAATAACGCATATAAACCAATAATTGGATGAACAAACAAAAGTTCATCCTTTTTTTACAAAGTTTTTTAACCCCTTTTATACAGTTATGAGCATCATGTATCGCAAAAAGTTTTTAACTTTGCAGTTATTAACAGCGTGTTGATAAAGTTTGTAATTAATTTATTATCAGTATAAAACAATAAAATTTAATGTTGATATAACTAAATTAATATATCAATAACTAATTATACAAGCATTCGGCCAATATTTTATGAACCAAACTAACAGCCTATTATTATTATTAAAAAGGTTTTTGTAAAAAAAAGGAAGAATAATTATAATGTTTGTTTGAAAAACTTTGTTGAACTAAAAAAAATTTGCCTTTATGAATAAAGAAGAATTAATATCAGAGATAAATCGTTTGAAGCACGAGAAAAACGCAGTCATCATGGCCCACTACTACCAGATGGGCGATATACAAGATATAGCCGATGTAGTTGGCGATAGTTTAGCTTTGGCTCAAAAAGCAGCTACTACCGATGCCGCTATTATTGTGCTTTGTGGTGTCCATTTTATGGGCGAAACGGCCAAAATTCTTTCGCCAACCAAAAAAGTGCTCGTACCCGACATAAATGCTGGCTGTTCCTTGGCCGATAGCTGTCCTGCTGATGCGTTTGAAGCTTTTTGCAAAGCTCACCCCGATTATACTGTTATTTCGTACGTAAATACCACAGCAGCCGTAAAAGCGCTTACCGACGTTGTTGTTACTTCTACCAATGCTAAAAAAATTGTCGATCAGTTTCCGGCCGATGCTAAATTGATTTTTGGCCCTGACCGAAATCTTGGAAATTATATCAATAGCGTCACAGGTCGTGAAATGTTACTTTGGGATGGTGCTTGTCATGTACACGAACAATTCTCGGTCGAAAAGTTGGTGAAGCTTAAAGAGCAACACCCCAATGCAGAAGTATTGGCTCACCCCGAATGTAAACGCCCTTTGTTACTGATGGCTGATTTTATTGGAAGCACACAAGCATTGCTTAATTATTCTATTAATTCGGATAAAACATCGTTTATAGTAGCTACCGAAAGCGGTATTTTACACGAAATGCAAAAGCACAATCCAACCAAAGTGTTTATACCAGTACCACCCAACGACAGTACATGCGCTTGCAACGAATGTAATTTTATGCGCCTTAATACGCTCGAAAAGTTATATAAATGCTTGTTGAATGAATCGCCAGAGATTTTGGTAGACGAAGAAGTGCGAATTAAAGCCGTAAAACCAATTTTGCGGATGTTGGAAATGAGCTAGAATTGCAAGTTCGCCTTTGATTTTTGTAAAATATAGTAGTTTTTTGCCTTTGATTTTTGTAAAAAATGTACTATATTTGCCTTTGATTTTTGTAAAATCTAATTTTTAAAAATTATGGGCTATTTTAATCGAAGTATAGATAAGGATTTAATTCATTGGATTTCAGATAGTAATAGAAAACCATTGTTACTGCGAGGCGCACGACAAGTTGGTAAATCATCGGCTGTTCGTGAGCTTTCAAAAAAGTTTGATTATTTCATTGAGTTAAATTTTGAAGAACATAGCTCTACAATCCAATTTTTTGATGGTGATTTAACGCCTTCAGTTATTTGCGAAAAATTAGCAGTTTATTTCAATACACCTATTATTGCCGGAAAAACGCTTTTGTTTTTCGACGAAATACAGTCGTGCCCAAAAGCTATTTCGTCGCTTCGTTTTTTTTACGAAAAATATCCTGAACTGCATGTGATTGCAGCTGGTTCCTTGCTCGAATTTGCTTTGCAGAGCTTACCTTCATTTGGTGTTGGTCGCATTCGTTCCATTTTTATGCACCCCTTTTCGTTCAACGAATTTTTAGTTGCTTTAGGTGAAAATAGGCTATTGGATTTTGTAAAAAAGTCGTCGCCTGTCAATCCAATTCCTACTCCATTGCATACTAAATTGGTTGATTTGCTCAAAAAATTTATGGTGTTAGGTGGAATGCCCGAAGTGATAGCAAATTATGTTAAATATTCCGATTTGTTAGCCTGTCAGCTTGTTTTAGATGATTTATTACAGACATATAAAACCGATTTTTCAAAGTATCACAAAAATGTTCCTGAACTTCGTATTTTAGAAGTTTTTGTATCGGTGGCGCAACAAGCTGGAGGGAAGTTTAATTTTTCGAAAACAAATTCAGAAGCCAATCACAAGCAAATAAAGCAAGCCTTAGATTTGCTCATTTTGGCAGGTTTAGTTATTCCCGTTACGCATACATCGGCTAATGGAATTCCTTTAGGTGCAGAAGCAAATACTAAAAAGCGCAAAATGATTTTTTTTGATACTGGTTTGTTTCAACGTATGTTAGGTTTAAATTTATCTGATTTGCTTTATTCAACCGATTGGAATATGATTAATAAAGGCGCAATAGCTGAGCAATTTACTGGTTTGGAACTTTATAAAAATACGTCAGCTTACCTGCGTGAAGATTTGTTTTATTGGAGTCGCGAAGCATTAAACAGCAATGCCGAATTGGATTATATTATGGCTGTTAATGGCGAAATTTATCCCATCGAAGTAAAAGCTTCGCATTCAGGATCCATGCAAAGTATGTACCTATTTTTAAAAGAAAAAAACAAAAAATGTGGCATAAGATGCTCTATGGAGAATTTTGCAAGCTATGATTCTATATTTGTTTTTCCACTTTATGCTTTGGATAATATTAAGTCATTTATGATTTCAATTCATTCATAAATTATATTTTAAATCAAATTTTTTCTAACTGTACTACTTTTATTCTGCATTGAACATTTCTATTTAATTGATTGTTAAATAGCTAATAAATAGCTAATAAATAGCTAATAACTAGATTTTTTAAATCAATTAAATTTAAACTTATGCGGAAAATCATTTTAATAATTCTATTTTTTGGAAGCATATCGACTGTAAGTATTCATGCTCAAAACACGCGTTTAAACCTGTATGGAAATTATGCTTTCGACGATAAAATAAACTTTTACAATCTCAATGTTCGTGTAAACGGTGGGTTTATGCATGGTGCGGGACTCGAGTATATGTTGGGACCAAAATTTGGTGCTGAACTTCAGTATCAACGCATGAACTCCGATTTATCGTACTACTATAAATCAGGTAGCACTGAAGCAAGAGGACTTTATAATTACAGTTTAAACTATGTGATGGCTGGTTTTAACAATTACTTACCCTTACCACAGGGTATCGAACCTTATTATGGTTTGCTAATTGGTATGTCTATCATGGATTTGCAATCAAGTATTTATACACTTGAATCTAAAGTAAAATTTGCTTGGGGTACTCGAGTTGGTGCTAACGTGGCATTGTCACGTCAACTATCATTACGTTTGCAGGCCGAATTGCGTTCAATTGTCGAATCGGTGGATGCTGATTTAAGCATTGGTTCAGGTGGCTTAAATCCGGTCATAGTTACAAATTCTGTTATGTATCAATTTAATTTAGGCGCTAGTTTGGTTTATAAACTCAAATAGTACTATTTTAGGAGTTATTTAATTTTGGCATATAATTTGATAAGTTGGTATTGTTTTGAAATACATTTTTCAAATTTTGTTTATTATTCTGTTTTACTTTATATTTATTAAATATTATTTTATATGAAAAGAAATCTATTGATTTTAAGTATTTTAGCTACTTGTTTTTTTAGTACACAAGCACAAGTTAATCCGCATGCTATTGGTTTACGTTTAGGTACAGGTGGCGAGTTTTTTGGTGGTGAGTTTTCGTACCAACATGGCATGGGTGCTGCCAACCGTTTAGAATTCGACTTAGGTTTTGGTGGAAATAGTGACAACAATAACTTTTACGTAGCCGGTACCTATCAATGGGATTGGAACTTAACCGAAGGATTAAATTGGTTTGTAGGGCCAGGTGCAACTATTGGATATAAAAATGTTGTAAATGATGGTCGTTTTAATTTAGGTATAGGTGGTCAAGTTGGTTTAGAATACGATTTTAAAAGCCTTGGTGCTCCTATTTTAGTAAGTTTGGACACTCGCCCCATGTGGAATTTTGTGGGCCATACGGGCATGGATTGGGGTTTAGCGCTTGGCGTTAGGTATGTGTGGTAAATTTTTTTAATTATTTTCACAAAAAAAGAGTCCAATTGGACTCTTTTTTTGTATCTATTTCATAATAAACTGCATATAAAGAAGTAAAACTATACATTAGTTTTTTCAGTTTTTACAATTTTAAATAGTTTATCATTCCTCCGTATCAAGTCACTGGTTTTCATTGAGAAATATGTTCCTTTCTCTACTTTTTCAACTGGTTTGAGTTGTACGCGCATTTCTTGCACTGTATCTTCGTAAGCACCTGTTGTTTCGCCGGTAATTAGTATTTCATCGCCTACTTCTAAGTATTGTGCTTCGAGTAAAAATTCGGCAACACCCAATTTTTGGAAAAAGTTAGTACATTTTCCTACGTATACTTTTTTATGTGTAGCTTCTGAGCCATAATTTGCGCTCCATTCACCCAATCGTTGTCCAAGGTAATAGCCGTTCCAAAATCCACGATTAAACACTTTACTTAGGCGTGTGTCCCATTCGGCCTTTTTCTCGTCTGTAAACGTCCCATTTAGTACAGAATCTAGTGCTTCGGAATAACAACCCACCACTGTTTTTACATATTCTGCTCCACGTGCACGACCTTCAATTTTGAACACCCTCACTCCTGCCCGCATCATCTCATCCATGAAACCTATTGTTTTTAGGTCTTTGGGCGACATAATATATTCGTTTTCTATTTCCAGTTCAATTTCTGAATCTTTGTCTTTAACAGTATATCCACGTCGGCAAATTTGGTTGCAAGCACCTCGGTTGGCTGATACGTTTTTTTCGTGCAAACTCAGGTAGCATTTGCCCGATACAGCCATGCAAAGTGCACCATGACAGAACATTTCGATACGAATAAGCTCCCCGCTCCTACCCTTTATTTGTTCATTTTCAATGGCTTGATATATTTCTGAAACCTGCTCCATATTTAATTCACGCGCCAATACCACCACATCGGCAAATTGGGCATAGAATTTCAGCGATTCCACGTTTGAAATATTGAGTTGTGTTGAAAGATGTACCTCCACACCTACTTGGTTAGCATACATCAGTGCCGATACGTCGGATGCTATCACGGCCGAAACTTTTGATTCCTTGGCTACATCAATAATTTCGCGCATTAAACTTAAATCATTGTCATACAGTATAGTATTTACTGTTAAATAGCTTTTTACATTATTTTCGTTGCATATTTCTACTATTTTTCGTAAATCGTTGGTACTAAAATTACTGCTCGATTTGGCGCGCATATTTAATTTTTCGATACCAAAATAAACCGAATTGGCACCTGCTTTTATGGCAGCTGCCAAACTTTCCCACGACCCAGCTGGGGCCATTATTTCAAATTCTTCTCTTTTCATTTTTATATATTCTTTCTGATTGCAAAGATACTTAATTATTTAATGTCAAAGAAATAACCCTAAAATCCATCAATTGTTGAACTTATTTTCTTTTAGATAGGTTTTGTAATTTGTGAGTTGTT
>JAGNPC010000359.1 GCA_017989795.1 Paludibacter sp.
CCTATGTGCTTTGGGCGGCTGACGTGCTTTTAGCAGTCTTTGCGCCCGCATTTCCTTTGTCGCTATTGCGACAGGAAATTCGCCCGCAGCCCGCCCAAGCCCATAGCCTCGGTCGTTAGCAGCAAGCCGAGAAAAAAAGAAAAAAGCGCATAATCTAAACAAAATCAACTAAATAAAAAGTAAAAAATAACTGTCATGACTTTAAAAGAAAAACTAAAATGCCTGACGATTTTTTTTGTATTAACTCTGTTGTTTACACAGACAATTTTTGCTCAAGAAAAAATCTTCGTGGTAAGTGGTGTAGTGACTGAACCAAATAGTAGCATAACAATTCCTTATGTAACTGTTCAAGCATTTGTGTCAAAAGAGACTTCGAATTCGGTGTATGCTTGTGTTTCAGACGGTAATGGCAAATTTAGAGTTGAAATCAAAACAGCAGGTGATTATGATTTAGTTTTATCATTCGTAGGAAAGCAAACATTAATTAAGCACATTAGTTTAAACAAAGAATTGATTGTTGATTTGGGAAGAATTAGCCTTGAAGATTCTAAAACTGAATTGAATGAAGTAGAAGTTTATGGGCAAAAAAACTTGGTAGAAGTGTTGCCAGACAAACTAATTTACAATGTTGCTGACGACCCGCAATCATTTAATTCTAATTTATTGAGAATTGCTGAAAAAGCTCCGAATTTAATCGTAAACAGAGAAACTGGGATTTTGCTTAATAACTGTACACCTTTGATTCTGATAAACGGCAGGAAATTAAAATCTGTCAATAATGATCCTGTATTTTATTTGAAAAAAACAGCCGCTTCTAACATTGATAAAATTGAAATTGTAACTAACCCCGGTTCAAAATATGATGCAGAAGAAAGTCGTGGTGTGGTAAACATTATCACCAAAAAAGATAGAGAAGCTTCGCTAATGATCGGTTCTGATGCTGATAGTAATTTAGGTTACGGTATGTTCGCCGATTTTGGTTTTAATTACAACAAATTGACAGTAAACGGAAATATTGCCTATAACTCCACCCATAAATTTGACACAGAAGAACATACTGAGCGAATAAATAAACTGAATTTTCAAAATTATCGACTTATTCAAAGTGGAGAAACTAAATTATTGGGTAATGATATTTCAAAAGCAATCTCTATTGATTTGAGTTACGAATTTGATACACTAAACACTATTAGTTTTTCCGCAGGGTACAATGATGACAGTTTAACTAATACTACATTTCAGGAAAACCGAATGCTGGATTTTTCAAATAATCCTGTGTATGGTTATGATTTACACGAACAATCGGATTTAAAATTTGGAAATTACAACTTGGTTCTAAATTATGAGTTTGTTTCTAAAAGCAAGCGTGATAATCTCGTTGTTTCGGCATTAAAGGAAGTTGATTTTGTGAATCATTCAAATTCGCAACAGACATTTAATGTATTAAACTATACAAATTCGTTGCTGAATTATTCACAGGATGAAAATCAGGATGAGAATACACTTCAAATCGACTACAGTCATAATTTTTTGAATAAAAGTCAGTTAAGCTTTGGTGCTAAAGCTATATATCGTGACAATTCGAGCCTTTCTGATAAACAGCTAATAAACAGCATTACTGATATCAATGAAAAGGAAAACTTCAAAAATACGCAGTTGGTTTATGCTCTTTATTCAGAATATACATTGAAGATTTTGAAAAACTACAATATTAATGCTGGTCTGCGATTTGAGTCAACCAAAATTGATGGTGGAACCTTAAACAGCAGTGCCAATGATTTTACAGCCAATTATTCAAACTTATTACCATATTTGTTGCTTTCTACTAAAAGCAGCAAAGGTGTTTTATTAAGTGCAAGCTACAACACTAAAATAGCGAGACCAAATGTTTATGCCTTGAATCCAACAATTCTTGTTCTTGACCAGCAGTCGGTTTATTATGGAAATCCAAACCTGACTTCGGAATTACTGAACAGTTTAAGCTTTGACTATTCAAATAGATTAAAACGCATTAAACAATATGCTAAACTATCGTATCAGTTTTCGAATAATTCTATTCAAAATATCTCGGGTATTACAAATGATGTGTATTACACCACTTATACCAACGAGGGAAAATACAATGAGTTTAAACTCAATTTGAATTTGAGTGCGAAAATTACCTCGTTGCTTCAATATAGTATTGGTGGAAGTGGAAGTTATGTAAGTGTTCGTAATAATGAAATGTCAAACGCAGGTTTTACGGGTATTGTAAACTCAAGTGCTTACTTCACACTTCCCAATGATTATTATATCGGAATGAGTGGTTTCTACAAATTTCCAACAATAACGCTACAAGGTTCTGGATTTAATTTTTATAGCTGTGAGATGAATGCTTCCAAATCATTCTTTGGCGACAAACTGAATGTGGAATTAACCTTGTCAAATCCGTTTTGGAACACAAGAACATACAATAAAACAATAGAAACTAATGAAATGCGAATTGTTACCGACAAATTGAATATGGGGCGAAAAATTGCAATCTCGATATATTATACATTTAACGACAAGGACGTAAATGCAATAAAATCAAGCAAAAGCGTTGAAAATAGTGATTTGAAAGGCTCACAAGGAGCGCAATGATAATTACTGCAAATAATACCAACACTTAGACAGCTAAGCGCCCAAAAAGCAAAAAAAGCCACAGCAAGTTAGAGTTTATTTTCAAATGTCTTGCAGTGGCTTTTATAGCTTTTTGATAATAGGCAGAGCGGTCACAGTCCATTGTTTTTTAATCGGACAACAGAAGTTCTTTACATTTTGAGACAAAAAAACAATGCACTGTGAAGTGTTGATTTATGAGCAATAACTACCCTCAGAAACAGTATAAG
>JAGNPC010000360.1 GCA_017989795.1 Paludibacter sp.
ACCCATGACCTTAAGTTCTTTAATCCCTGTTAATCCGGATCCTGTGCTGAAACTTCCTGCGACATTAACAACTGCGCGATCTCCTGCATTTGAGATTGTAATCCCACCATTTGCATCCAAATCACCATAAAAGTTCATAGCGCTTGGGAAAGTGGTAACATTTCCTGAGTTTCCATTGTTATTAGGATTATCATTCGTAAATGATATTTCATAAACAACTTGGATCGTAGAAGATGCTGCTGAATTATCACTGATGTTTTGTACTTTAGCTGTCACACGATAAATATTAGGGGCAGTACTAGTTTGTGTCGAAGTAATATTATTGATTTTTAGCTCTTTACCACCTTGTACATTCAAAACTAAATTTTGGCCATTTAATTTAGTTAAGTCAGTTTCTTCACGGGATAAGAGGTATTTACGAAAAATTTCCACGCCTGACCACGCACCCGATTGAGCATTGGTAAGTGCATGACTAGAGACTAAAGTTCGTTGAGAAGTATTTATATAATATGCAGTTCCAAGTGCCGATGCTGCAACTGCAAGTCCGACAAGAAGAACGACTAAAACTGTTGCAAAACCGCTTTGCGTATTAGGTGGTTTTTTATTGATGACTGACATATTTATCGTTCCTAAGACGCGATGTTAACGATACAAACAGGAATTTGGACTTTTTCTAAACCTGCAATGGTTTGCGTACTTGTACCTGCTGCAATAGTGACATAGGGGTGTGATACCGATTCACTTTCTTCGGTAGCACCAAAGGGGGTACATACTTTATTTTCGAGGGTGAGTGAGATCTGACTAGGATTGGATTGATCATTTGAGAAGTCTTCTAAAGTGGCAAGGGTACTTTCAGCTTTCCAAACAAACGAACCTAAATTAGCAGTAGCATTACAAGCTGTACCAGAACTATCTGAAAATCCTGAAATCAAAACCAGTTTACGTTTTTTATTGTCATCGCTTGCTATATCAGCGATCCCCTGACAAGTAACGACTGAATTATCTTGAACACGCCATAGAATAACTTTGGTGCTTTTAGAATTGATTTGCAGGGTAGTCGCTAGAATATTGTTGCCACTCTCAAACCCATATCCTGCATTTTGCAAAAACATTTGCGCCATCGTCAGCCCACTTTGCAATTGTGTATCGTGTGTAGAAGCTAGTCTTGAATCAACACCTGATTTGACAGTGGTTTTATATGCCGTGAGAACGGCTAACATACAAAGCATAGCAATCAGCAAACCAATCAAAAGGCTGATGAGTGTTACACCTGCCTGATGCATTTTCATAAAGACTCTCCAACAGTCACTTTCCCGCCGAGCATTGAGTCTTCAATTTCAAATTTGAGTGGCTGTTTGTCTGTTACCGTATAATTCAAAGATGTATTGGTACTATTTACGGTGACTTGCATGGATTCACAGATGACAGTGATCGTGGTGTCTGTTGTTTGCTTTGGTAGTCTAATTGTCGGTACTTCTGTCTTCTCGCACCAATTCTTCTTTTGTTCTACGCTTGCATTTTGCATCTTGTCACGAAGCTGATTGACAACAATATATTGCAAATTGGTTTGCTGCTGAGAAACAAGCATTCTGCCCATACTGTAAACGCTACCAAGAATCACAATTGCGGATAAGGCAACAGCTATTAATGCTTCTAATAATCCAAGACCTGCCTGTGATCTTTTAATTGAGTGTATAGGTTTCATTGAGAGATCCATTACTTACCGTAAGCGATAAGTTGGTTTTACAATTATTGGTGATTTCTGTTGTGACTTGCCCAAATGAGTTAAAAGCAAAACACTTAAAACTAGTGGTATTTGCGTTATTAATGTCGATTGCAGAATTTAGAGGGTAGTCAAATACAATGGGACTTGAACAACTGGCAGATCCCGATGCAGATGCTTTATGCACGGATAGGTGTTTGGAGTCTTTATCAAAACAAATTTGACTGGCAACTAATGTAGAACCAACAGCATATTCATTTCGAATAGCAGTGGCTTTAGCTAACCCCATCGCACTTTTGAGTGACATGCTTGCTTTATCTAATTCAGCTTGCTTGGACCATAAGGAAGTTAGTGATGTACCTAACATCACTAAAATCCCTAATATCGTAATTGTGACCATTAATTCAATTAAGCTAACGCCTTTTTGTTTTGTGAATGGTATTACCATGTGGTTTTACCCTCACAATTTGTAGTCGCAGTGCGTTGATTGGTATTGGTAATTTTTAATTCGCAACCTGCCAAATTACTTGATCTTTTAGCCGTAGCATAAAGCTCATAACCCTTACCCCCATCAACTTTTTTACTTGAAAATTCGAACGTATCTGTTTTACTTGCAGCCCATTGTGGGAATACACTTAAGGCACTTGTATTTGTATAATCTTGATTTGGATAAGAAAGATTACGTTGATAATAGTTTTCAAAAACAAGGCTTAATGCAACGAGATCAGTCTGCGCTGCTTTAATGTTGGCTCGTTTGATATAGTTTTGGTAAGAGGGAAGAGCGATAGCAGCTAAAATAGCAACAATAACAACAGTAATCATTAATTCAATGAGTGTGAAGCCTAAAGCTCCGTTATATTTACCACTAAATCCCTTATACATATGAGGTCTATGTGTATTTTGTAATTAATAGTAAAAATTATTACATTAATTTGTATATTTTTCAACTCATTCTCAGAAAGTTTGAGAGCACTAAAAGTACCTGTTATCCATATAGATAAATTTGTTTTATTTCTTCCCATTTAACATAATAGAGCTTATACGAAACGCATATAAAAATAGTTTTATATTTCAAAAAGTTATGCTATAAAAAATCGGGGACGCAAACCCAAAAAGCTGACTTGGAAACAAGTCGGCTTTTTTAT
>JAGNPC010000068.1 GCA_017989795.1 Paludibacter sp.
TGGAAGGCGTTATTGGTTCTCGTATGACCGGTGGCGGTTTTGGTGGATGTACAGTTTCGTTGGTAAAAGACGAGGCTATCGATACTTTTATCAGCCAAGTAGGTGCTGCTTACGAAGCTAAAATTGGCATCAAACCAGAGTTTTACATTGCCGAAATTGGCGATGGTGCTTGCAAAATTGACTAATATGGAAAAATTAATTAACGGTAAACCCGTATCGCTTTATACTATTGTTAATGCCAATGGCATGTCGTGCGATATTACAAATTACGGTGCCAAAATCATACGATTACTTGCCCCCGATAAGAATAAAAACTTTGAGGATGTGGTACTTGCTTATGATACACTCGACGAGATAATTGAGAAAGAAGAGTATTTTGGCGCTGTCTGTGGGCGATTTGCTAACCGTATTAAGGATGGTAAATTTACAATTGATGGTAATGAGTATTCGCTAGCTATAAATAATGGTACCAATGCTTTGCATGGTGGTATTGATGGTTATAATAGTCGCGTTTGGGATGTGGTTGAAGCTGGAGAGCAAAAATTGGTGTTGTCTTTGTTGTCGCCTGATGGCGATGAAGGCTATCCTGGCAACTTGCAAGTTACGCTTACTTATGAGCTAAACAATGACAACGAATTAAGCATTCATTACGAAGCTACAACTGATAAGCCAACAATCGTTGGACTTACGCAGCACTCGTATTTTAATCTCAAAGGTGCAGGAAATGGTACTGTGAAAGATCATGTGTTGCAAGTAAATGCTGATTTTGTTACATTGTTGGATGAATCGTTTGCTCCATCGGGTGAAATTTGCTTGGTCGAAGGCACAGCTTTTGACTTCCGCAAACCAACACTTATCGGTGAACATATTGATGCTGATGTGTATGTGCCAGGTTGGGGTATTGATAACAACTGGTGCTTACGTAAAGAACAACAAGGTGATTGTGTATTAGCTGGATATATTTACGAGCCAGTTAGTGGTCGTAAAATGGAAGTGCTTACTACGCAGCCAGGTATGCAGGTTTATACAGGGAACTGGATTGAGAAACAAGTAGCTAAAGATGGCAAAACGTACGACCGTCAGGATGCAGTTTGTCTCGAAACGCAAGGGTTTCCTAATTCGCCAAATATTGCACATTTTCCAAGTTCGCTTTTACGACCTGGTCAAAAATACGACGAATGGTGTGTTTACCGTTTTTCGGCCGAATAGATTTTTATGATTAACTTTTTTCAATTGCTATATTCATAATCAAAAATGGATGCCTTCAACTCAGTTGAGGCATCCATTTTCTTTTTTATACTAGGATTTTCTTTTCAAAAATTAATCGCGCCAGCGTTTGGTGAGGTCGTCAAAGGCATCTATGCGTCTGTCGCGGAAAAAAGGCCACCAACGACGTACATTTTCGGAGCGTTGAAGGTCAATATCAATCACTATGTTTTCTTCTTTGTTGTCGCTTGCTTTGGCTATAAATTCCCCTTGTGGGCCAGCTACGAAGCTGTTTCCCCAGAACTGAATGCCATTTGTTACGCCCGATGGGTCGGCTTCGAAGCCGACTCGGTTGCATGAAAGTACATGTAAGCCATTGGCCACGGCATGCCCACGTTGTACGGTAACCCAAGCTTCAGTCTGACGTTGTTTTTCGGCTTCTGCATCGGTGCTTTCCCAGCCAATGGCCGTAGGGTAAATAAGCAATTCGGCACCAGCCATAGCCATTAGTCGGGCTGCTTCGGGGTACCATTGATCCCAGCAAACCAACACTCCTAATTTGCCAACTGAGGTTTGAATGGGCTCAAAACCTAAGTCGCCAGGAGTAAAGTAAAACTTCTCGTAGTAGGCAGGGTCGTCGGGAATATGCATTTTGCGGTATTTGCCAGCAATAGTACCATCCGTTTCAATAGCCACGGCTGTGTTGTGATAAAGGCCAGCGGCTCGTTTTTCGAAGAGTGAAAGTACAATAACAACGCCCAATTCTTTTGCGAGTTTGCCAAAATTCTCAGTTGAAGGGCCAGGTATTGTTTCGGCCTGTTCAAAAACAGTTGTATCTTCAGTTTGACAAAAGTACAAACCATTGTGAAGCTCCTGAAGTACTATAAGTTGAGCGCCTTGCGCAGCAACTGTGCGTATGTTTGCCTCGAGCTTGCGTATATTGTCGGCTCTATTGGCCGTATTTGATTGTTGTATTAATGCTACTTTCATCTGTTTATATTCAAATTTTTTTTATTGTCAGATGGAACTTACCATGTTAAAATAATCATTGCTTTGTATGTTATCTCGATAGTTATCGGGGTATTTTAACATGGACGTTTCATCCGATTATATTTGACCCCCTAGCCCCCGAAGGGGGAATAGAGATGGGATTGTAAAAAAAATAAACATACCTTCGTGTGTTCCTGTTTTTAGGCTAGGAATATCAATACTTTATCCGAGTGTTTATTTAGGATATTGCATTGTAACACAGTGTAGTGAACCATGTTGCTTAATAAGTGCATTACAGTCAATGCCAATAATTTCGCGATCAGGAAATGCTTTTTGTAATTGCGCTAACGCAATGGCATCTTTGGGCGAGTTATAAGTTGGAGCGAGTACTGCGCCGTTGATAATCAAAAAGTTGGCATAAGTTGCGGGTATGCGTTCTTCTTCGTAATACACAGCATCGGCCATAGGCAATGCAATTAAATTATAGGGCTGGTTGGTGTCTAAAATAGTAAACGATTTCAACTCGTTTTCCATCTTTTTGAGCGCCACATAATGTTCGTCGTTTTCATCAGTGCATTGCACATAAGCAATGGTGTTGGTGGAGCATAAACGTGCAAGCGTATCAACATGACTGTCGGTATCATCGCCTGCTAGGTAGCCATAATTAAGCCATAGCACTTTTTTAGTACCAAAAAATGATTTGAGTTTCGATTCTACATCGTCTTCCGAGAGGTTGTTGCGGTTGTCGGAGAGTAGACAGTCGGCAGTAGTTAATATTGTGCCTTCGCCATCCGACTCGATACTACCACCTTCGAGGATGAATTTAAAGCAGTTACGGTGTCCTCGTTCGCCAAAAATACCCGCTTCGTAGAGCTTGCGTGTTATCTGATTATCGTAGTTAGCCGCAAATTTCAAACCCCAACCATTAAAGGTGAAGTCGTAAACTATCGCTTTATCATCTTCAATAACTGTTATTCCACCGTGGTCGCGTGCCCAAGTATCGTTGGTAGGCATTTCGGCAAAGGTGATTTTTAAGAGTTCATCCTCGTCGAAAAACGTTTCCACCTCGTCGCTATCGGTACACACAATGAGTAAGTTTTGGAATCGAAGAATTGCTTTTGCAATATTGATAAAGCATTCATTCACCTCGTCGAGCATATCCGCCCAATCGGTATTTTCGTGTGGCCATGTTAGTTGAACAAATTCTTGTTCGGCCCACTCGGCAGGAAGTATTTTAGTTCTTACATTTTTCATCCATGCAAAATTACAAAAAAGATTTTGATGATATTACAAAAATTCAAATGATTATATAAATCAATGCTATAAATAAAAAAAAAGAAGGTAAAAAACACATTATTCAATTTTTACAAACTTTTTCGAATCTTTATCGTAGTTAAAAACCTCACCAGTTTCAATAATATAGTACCAACCTAAAATATCCAATTCGCCGGCATTGAATTTTTCGGAAATATATGGATACGAAAGCAAGTGATTCATTTGTTCCACAATATTCAACTGCTCGGTCATCCACTCGCGTATAGTTGGGTTTTCTATGCGTAAGCGGTCCATTTTGAGGCGTACTGGTTTGGCTAGTTCAAGCCATTTGGCGGTGTGCGGAATTCGAGCAGCTGTTTCTTTGTCCATAAACAAAGCACTGCAACCACCACAGTTTGAGTGTCCGCAAATAAGTATTGATTTGACATTTAGGATGTTAATGGCATATTCGATGGCTGCGGTTGTAGCTAAGTACTCTTCCGATTCGCGGTAAGGTGGTACTAAGTTGGCTATGTTGCGAATAACAAAAAGCTCGCCTGGCAATGTGTTGGTAATTAAATTGGGCACCACGCGTGAATCGGAACAGCCAATAAATAAGGTATGTGGTTTTTGGCTTCGCCCAATTTTTTCAAATAACTCTTGGTGTTCCAAAAAGTCATTTGTATTAAAATCTTTTACTCCGTCAAATAACGATTGCATTGTGTTTTATTTTATTGTTTAATTAATAACAACAAGTATTTATTGCGAATGTTTATTTCTTTGGTTCTTTTACACTTAATTCTATCACTTCTAAGTTTTGAATTTTTTCACCATCAATATCAAACCGGATGAGAGTTTGCACTTTATGAAATCCATATTTTCCAGCGGCGCCTGGATTTATGTATAGTAAATTCAGAGTGCGGTCGAACTGAACTTTGAGTATGTGTGAGTGACCGCAAACAAATAATTTTGGTGGCTGGCGATATAAATCTTGCTTTACTAGCGCATCGTACTTGCCGGGATAGCCACCAATATGTGTGAGCCATACTTTAATTCCTTCGCACATAAAGCGGTTGTGCTGTGGCCAATCACGACGAATTTCGTGGCTGTCAATATTGCCCCAAACAGCACGTAGAGGCTTAAAAGCTTGTAGTTTAGTTATCACCTCCGGCGATCCAATGTCGCCAGCATGCCACACTTCGTCGCAGTTTGCAAAGTGCTCAAGCACTCTATCGTCGAGCATGCCATGTGTATCCGAGAGTAAACCTATCCGAGTCATTTTTAAAGAAGTTCTGAGTTTTGAGTATTGAGTTCTGAGTGTTGCGTAGAACTTTTACGCTCCAATGGTTTTTTCGAAAGCGAGCATTTTTTTCTTTATGTCAAGCCCCCAGCGGTAGCCGCCAAGTTCGCCATCAGTACGTATCACGCGGTGACAAGGAATCATAAAGGCGATGGGATTAGCTCCAACGGCCGAACCAACTGCTCGAACAGCTTTTGGCTTGCCTATTTTTTCGGCTATATCGGCGTAAGTGGTAGTGGTGTTTACGGGTATTTCGGATAAAGCTTCCCAAACTCGAACCTGAAATTCAGTTCCTTCAAATGTCATTGGGAGGCGTTCGTGTCTATTGAAAATCCGATTAGCCATATCGCTAGCTCGCTCATTGTTTTGTGTGATTTTGTTTTCAGCATATTTTTCTTTAAAAATGGCTGTTTCATATTCGGCGCTATCAAAAAACGATAACTGACAAATTTTGCCCTCAATCCACGCTATAAAACATTGGCCGAATATACAATCGGCAAACCCATACGAAATTTCATTTCCTGATACCTTCATAAGCTTAAACTTTGCTACAAATATAATTCTAAAATTTGATGTTACAATTTTTTTTTATTTCCTGATACTTATCCTAAAAAGTAGGCGGCGTGTATTGCAATGGTTTTTTCGTCGAAGTATTTTGTTTGCAGATCGTTCGAAAGTAGAAACGCTTTCTTTATCGGTTTGTCGAGAATTTCATCTAACCGAAACAAATGCCGTGCATCGGTATGATTTACTTTTTCCGCCATTTTTATTTCGAAGGCGTAATAGTAATCCTGAAATTCGATTAATAAATCCACTTCTTTGCCATCGTGAGTGCGTAAAAAGCTTAACTGAAAGGCCAGTCCCGTGGATTTTGCTTGTTTGTATAATTCTGAAATTAGTGCGCTTTCGTACTCATTGCCCGTTAAGCCTCCTTGTTTCTTTAGAACTGCCTGTATTACACCTTGATCCATGTAGTGTACTTTTGAGGCTTTTACTAGTCGCTTATTTTGGTTGCGTGACCACGAAGGCAGTGTAAAAGCTTGATAGCTCATTTCGAAATAGGTAATATAGCGCTGTACGGTTTTTGATGTAATACCCAGTTGTTTTCCTATTGATGATGCATTGGTTAGACTGCCTGTGTTCAGAGCTAGGTATTGTTGTAGTTGCACAAAAGGCTCCAGATCTCTAAACGAAGCTAAGTCGCGCACATCGCGTTCAAGGTACGTGCGTACATAATTTTGTAGCCAGTTTATTTTTTCATCACCCGTCGTGTCGTCGCCACTTACGGCAGGATAGGCGCCGAAGCGCAAATAATGATCGTACGCTTTTTGTTTTAACGCATGATCCTTATCGAGTAAATACGACGGTAAATAATCGGTGGTTTGTTGTTGCGTTAATTCTTGCTGAAAAAGCGATGGCCGTACCGCATCATCCCAGCTGGTAGTTTTCAGTTCGGGTAAGGTAAGCGGAAATATTTCAACGATAGTACACCTGCCCGCTAAGCTTTCGCGCACTTTTTCCATTAACAACAATTGACTTGAACCTAGTAGTATGTAGCGAGGTTCGTCCCATTGATCGTAGGTAGATTTGATACTTTCGATAAGTTGAGGTTCTTTTTGCACTTCATCTAATATAGCTTTAGGGTACAATGTTTTCCACTGTTGTGCTGTGAGGTCGGCAAATGTTTTTCGCATCACAGGGTCTTCAATGGAAATGTATGTATAGTCAGCAAAAAAACGGCGAACCAAGGTCGTTTTCCCTGTTTGGCGCGCTCCTGTCAAAACAAGGATTCGACCGAATTTTGATTCTGCTTTTTTTAATATTTTTGCTACATCGTGCCGGTTGTGCATGTTGTTTGGTGTTGAAATTTTCTGTTCTAAAATGATGCAAATATAGCATATTTTTTACTGTATTCCAAATATTACGCCAATATTTGGAATTATATTCCAATATTTACGCTTATTATTGGAATTACATTCCAATAATTACGTATTAAAAAATCGGATGATGTACAGAATTTCTATTTTTTTTGAACTAATAAATTTGATTATCGTTTAATAGATAGCTTTAAAAATTTAATATCAATTCTATGTCCAATGCCCTATTTTGGTTTCGTCGCGATTTACGTTTTAATGATAATGCTGGTCTTTTTGAGGCGTTAAAAAGCGGAATGCCTGTTGTTCCAGTATTTATTTTCGATACCGAAATTCTACATCAACTCGAAGATAAGCAGGATAAACGGGTAGATTTAATTCATCAGCAATTAACCCTGCTGCATGCGCATTTACAAGCCTACAGTTCGGGCTTGGTGGTTCGGTATGGGCGGGCGCAAGATGTGATGTTCGATTTGTGCTGTGAATTTAGGGTATCGCACATTTATTGCAACGAGGACTATGAACCACAGGCTATTGTGCGCGATACAACGATATTGAATATTGCGGTAGCAAAAAATATTTTATTTACGAGTTTTAAAGATCAAGTGGTTTTTGCCAAAAATGAGGTGCTAAAACCCGACGGAACGCCTTATACGATATTTACGCCCTATTCTAAAAAATGGAAATCGCTTCTTGCCGAAACGAAAATTGTAAATTATGACTCGGAATTATTGCTAAATAATATGTTTAAAGCATCTAATTTACAGTTACCATCGCTGGCCGATATTGGCTTTAAAAAAACTGATGTTAGCTGGGTGGCGCCTTTATTATCCGACCAAGTATTGAAAAACTATGCCGATACGCGAAACTTTCCGGCTAACATCAAAGGAACTTCGCACCTGAGTGTGCACTTGCGTTTTGGTATTGTGAGTGTGCGTGAGATGGTGCAAAAAGCAATGGCAGCCGACGAACAGTTTTTGAACGAACTGATTTGGCGTGAGTTTTTTATGATGATACTTTTTCATTTTCCGAAAGTGACAAAGCAAGCATTCAAACCAAAATACGATGAAATACCGTGGCGCATAAACGAAGCTGATTTTGAGTGTTGGTGTAGTGGACAAACGGGTTACCCGCTGGTGGATGCTGGGATGCGAGAACTGAATGCTACGGGTTTGATGCACAACAGGGTACGGATGGTGGTGGCTTCGTTTTTGGTAAAGCACCTGCTTATTGACTGGCGCTGGGGCGAAGCTTATTTTGCACAAAAGTTACTCGACTACGACCTATCGGCCAATAATGGTAACTGGCAATGGGCGGCAGGATGTGGGTGTGATGCAGCGCCGTATTTCAGAGTATTCAACCCAACAGAACAGCTAAAGAAGTTCGATCCAGATTTAATATACACGCGCCGCTGGGTGCCCGAAATTGATGAGCTGGATTATACTAAGCCTATTGTGGAGCATACTTTTGCCCGAAATAGGGTGTTGGAGGTATTTAAAAAGGCATTGACATAAATAAGTAGTATTAAAAAAGGCTTATTCTTTTTAATAAAAACTTTTGTATACTTTTGCACAAAAGATATGATGTTAAAATTTGCTCGTTTATGATTGATGCGCTATCTCATTTTCTATCTATAAATAATATTCTAATCACCCTCTGGGGCTATCCACTGAGTTATATTGAATTTGTAGGAACTGTTTTTGGGTTGATTGGGGTCTGGTTGGCTACGAAACAAAAAATAGCCTCGTGGCCCGTGGGTTTAGTGAATGTGACTGCTTTTTTTATCTTGTTTTATCAAGTGCAGCTGTATTCGGGCATGTTTTTACAGGCATTTTATTTTGTAACTAACTTGTATGGCTGGTATATTTGGCGTAAGCAGTTGGCTTTGGAGCAGGAACCAACTGTATTAACTAAAACATGGAGACTATGGCTCTTTGCACTAACAATGGTGCTTACGGTTGCGATTGGTTATTTAGTTATGAAGCTTCCTGAGCAGTTTCAAACAGTTTTTACGGCTCCAGCTTCGCAAGTTTATTAC
>JAGNPC010000361.1 GCA_017989795.1 Paludibacter sp.
ACGAGACCGTTTAAAGAAGGCGGCCATAGCTTCGTACGTAACGCTAAGTCCCGGAACTTTGTCCTTGTTCTGTTTTACGGCTGCGTAAATTTCCAAAGCTTCGTCCAACGAATCGCTGCCCACTGCAATGACTGCTTTTTGCAAACCTTCGTTTATTTGGTCTATTTGCTGACCAATAGGTTGTATGGCTTTGAAAAGTGCATAATCTTTATCAAATTCGTCCTTGTTAAATACACCCGAAAGAATTTCGGGATGTGCATCTTTCACTTGTTTTGCCAGATCGAGAAATGGTTGATAATTGTTTCCTACTTTAAATAGTCCGCCAATTTCAGCCTTTTGCAGGGTCGACAAAAAAGGCATTTTCTCTTTCAATGTTTTAATTGCTTCGTTTATACTTATTAACTCCTCGGGGCTAATCGAAGCCGAAATCAGATTTTGATCCATACTCTTAATGTTATAAGGTTATTAACATGTTTTTTGATAGCAAATATCCATAGCGCGTGCGAATGTAGCAATTTGTTTTTGAATACACTGCTATTTTTAATAAAAATATTGAAAATATGTTGTAGAATATGTATTTAGAAAGTAAAACAATGGTTGTGGTGGCAAAAAGTTTGAAGTGTAGAGGCAAAGCAAACCCCTCTGCTGCGCTCACCCCCTGACCTCACCCTAACCCTCTCCCGAGGAGAGGGAACAAGAAAAAGGACATCTACGCAAAGCAGGATTTATAAGGAATAATATTTTTTAGTAAGGTTTCAAGCTTAAAAAAAATCTATAATATGCACAAATTCTCGCGGACAATGATCTCCCCTTTTTTAAGGGGAGTACCCGCAGGGGGAGGGGTTTATGTCTCAAAAAAGGAACTCCACTCACCTTTAGTTTTGTTAGGTACAAAATAATTGGTGTCGGAGTAATTAACAATGGTAGTGGTACCGGATTGACTCAGACCGGTAACAGCTTGGGAGGAGGTGGCTGGAAAAAATTCATTTCCAGCGGCTAAAATATTGCCCACATTAGAGCTAAACAGAAAAATAAATAAGAAAATAAATCGCAAGATTTTTTTCATAAAAAATGAGGTTAAGTTAATATAAATTCATTATAGCAAATGTATGAAAAATAAAAAAGAGTATTCATTTTGAATACTCTTTTGAAATTAATTTTTTACAAGCCTTAAACTAAAGCCTCTAAAACCACTATTGGCACCCGATAATCCAAGATAGTCGGTACTTTCATCTAATCTTGTTGAGAAATACACATTGCTCAGACCAAGAGCCGGAGTTGTTGACCAAAAAATACCATCGTCTTTCAAGTTACAAAAACTTGTGTAACGATCACCCCCAGGCAAACCACTAAATCCAGAACTGTTTGTTGCTCCGGTATTAGGTTCTACCCAATGAGCAAGCCCAGCTTCCTTCATTTTACCTCCAGCGACAGCAGCGCCACCGAGGTAATTAGCCAAAGCGGTCCACTCATCAAGCGATGGCGTGTGGTAACCAACGATCAGTCCACGGGGGTCGGAAGCGACGTACCAGTTGTACAAAGCTCCGTAAACCTCAGTGTTAGCCGGATTATTATCATAATGACAATAAGCCGGGGTCTTCATGGCTTCCCATTCGGCCTGGTCAGTAATGTTAGGAATCGCGTCTCCATTGGCAAAGTGTTTGCCTTTGAAGTTTTCCTGCAACCATACCTGATTGCCAATGGTTACGATATGATAATCGTTGCCATCGAAATCGGAAACCGCACAAGTGCGAAAGGAAACTGTATCACTACTTATCTCTCCACTTTTGTTTTTCATACTAACTGAAAACAAATACTTAGTATCAACCTTTAAAGCGGATAAATCCATCGTGACTTTAACCGGTTCTAAACCGTTAAAGCTTGTTGGTAACGTATAGTGTTGCCAGGCTTCGTTTTCGGCCTGGTGATGAAACGACACCGTCGAGTTTTCATCGGCAGTTACCCATGCTACTAAAGTAGCTGAGGTTTTGGTCATTTTTTCAGCTGAACCTAATCTGATACTCGCGGCTAAAGTTTTGAAAGTGCCGGTTTTTTCTACCAGCGTAAGTGCCGGAACACTGATTTTGAAATTATAGCTAGTGCCTAATTCCAAACCAGTAATCACCTGCGTTACCTTCACTTTATTGCCGAAACCGACAACCGGAGGATTTTCTACTTGTCTCCAATTACCACCAACAGCTTGATACTGAATATTTACCACTAGTGGTAAAGCTTCTGCGGGAGTATTTAAATCCAGCGTCACATAGGCTACCAAGGTAGCACTAGAATTGGTGACTTCCACCGAACCTAGCTCTATTGTGGTTCCGATGTTTATATCTTCTGGATCGCACGAGGTGCAAGAGAATACAGAGATAACGACGGTCAGGAAAGCTATCGCCTTCCAGAGACCATTTTTTTTGCGATTTGCTTTCATGCTGTACTTCGTTTAATATCAGTATGCAAATGTATTCAATTTTGTTAGAAAAACTTATAAACAGGAAGAAAAAAGTTGACGATTCAGCTGTTTCGTGTTTCGTGTAAGAGGAGGCACAGGCAAATTGAACGTTTCAATAGTTACACAGTTCAACAGTTCAGCATACAATAAGCTGAAGCTTCGCTACAATTGGCACATTTTTTCAATGAATAATATAAAAAAAACGAAAGCATCGAAAGTGATAAATTGACACAAATAAAATGAAAAAACGACTAAAAAACAATATTTAAAAACCAATTCAAATCAAGTTTAAAGTTTACACTAAAAACATGAGAAACAAAGCATTAATTAAGGAGTAGGAGAGGTGTTTGTTTTGTTGTGACACTAAAAAAAATAAGTTACATTTGTGCATAAATAAGATAAA
>JAGNPC010000362.1 GCA_017989795.1 Paludibacter sp.
TATTTTTTTTTTATTTTAGAGAGTTATTATTGTGATAGTGATTTGTTAATTTTTATTGACATTTTAAAACCTTTCTTGTAACAAAACATAGATAAATATATCTTAATGTAGTTACTCGTAAGATTGTTATATTTAAACACCAAAACTACAAAAAAAGTTTGATAAAATTGCAATTTAGGTTAATCTATTTTCCACAAAATTGCATTTTTTTTAATTCGTTTAATCAATATGGGGTTGGAAGATAATTCAAGAACTCCATTGATAAAGCAAAATCCTTATTTTTATTAAATTTTATTTTTGTCTGTAAAATAATTTCAATATTTCAATATTTTACAATTATTAATGTATATTAATGATTAATATCGGTATTATACTTCGAAAACTAAATGATAATTTTAAATAGCCAAATAAAAAGCAATATCCTTTTAACATGTTTTCATGTCTCAGTTTTCAATTCACAAAGTAAATAGTTTTATTTGAATTAACCAAGAAAGAATTAAATTATTATTGGTTTTTTCACAAAAAAAATCAATAAATTTGTCTAAAAAGTTTCATTTACAGTAATTCGATGTTTTTATCTCTAAAATTTAGCAAAGCAAATATTGTGATTGGTAAATATTGAGCATATTTGGGGTCTGTTGTAACAAAAAAAAGACTGCCCAGATTTGAGCAGTCTTTCTTCGAGTATTTGAGAATATAAACTAGAACTGTTGATCAGCCATACGTTTGTATCCATCATAACGCCATTTTGCATTAGCCTGAGCTGCAACAAACAATTCAGTTGCTTCTACTGGGAATTGTTTCAACAATGTAGTATAACGTACTTCACCTTTTAGGAAGTCTTGGAATTTATCCCATTGTGGTTCTTTCGAATCAAGTGTCATCGGGTTCTTTCCTTCTTCTGCTAATGTTGGATTGTAGCGATACAAGTGCCAGTAACCGCATTCTACAGCGCGAGATTGTTCTTCTTGTGCTTTACCCATACCTGCACGGATACCGTGGCTGATACATGGTGAGTAAGCAATTACGATTGATGGTCCATCATACGCTTCTGCTTCGCGGATAGCTTTAAGCGTTTGAGCCTGGTTAGCACCCATAGCTACCTGAGCTACGTAAACATAACCATAAGTGGCTGCAATCATACCCAAGTCTTTTTTACGTACACGTTTACCCGAAGCAGCAAATTTAGCAACAGCACCTACCGGAGTAGATTTAGAAGCCTGACCTCCTGTATTTGAGTAAATTTCAGTATCAAGAACAAGAATATTTACGTTTTTGCCCGAAGCGATAACGTGATCTAAACCACCGAAGCCGATATCGTAAGCCCAACCGTCACCACCAATAATCCATTGTGATTGTTTGATGATATATTGAGTTAATCCTGCAACTTCTTTTGCTATTTTGCTATCAGATGCTTTTACTAAAGGAGTGATTTTCTTTTCCAGAGCGATTGTTTCTTCGGCAATTTCTCGTTTTTCAATCCATTCAGCAAATAAACCTTTCAACTCGTCAGAGATTGTAGCATCAGTCTGAGCTTCTGTAAACAAACGAACCAAACGGTCGCGCATGTTATCGTTGGCGAAAACCATACCTAAACCAAACTCAGCATTGTCTTCAAACAATGAGTTAGCCCAAGCCGGTCCGTGGCCTTCTGCGTTAGTTGTATATGGAGTAGAAGGAGCAGAGTTAGAGTAAATAGAGCTACATCCAGTTGCATTAGCTACCATTTGACGGTCACCAAACAATTGGGTAATCAATTTCACATATGGAGTTTCACCACAACCAGCACAAGCTCCAGAGAACTCGAACAATGGAGTTGCCAACTGAGAATTTTTTACATTAGATTTTACATCAACCAAATGTTGTTTTGATTTAACGCTTTCTACGCAGTAATTCCAATTAGCCTGGTTTTCATATTGAGTATTGATTGGCACTAATTCAAGGGCTTTATTACCTTTATTGCCCGGACAAACATCCACACAGTTGTTACATCCCATACAGTCAAGTACATCAACTTGAATACGGAAAGCAGTTCCAGCAAATTGTTTACCATTTGTTTTCAGCATATCGAATTGTGGGGCGTTAGCTTGTTCAGCTTCGTCCAAAATAAACGGACGGATAGCAGCGTGAGGACAAACATAAGCACACTGGTTACATTGAATACAGTTTGAAGAATTCCAAACAGGAACGAATGCAGCAACACCACGTTTCTCGAATTTAGAAGTTCCTTGTTCCCAGGTTCCATCTTCACGTCCAACAAAAGCTGAAACTTTTAGGTCGTTACCTGCTTGTGCGTTAATTGGACGAACTACATCACCAATAAATGCTGGGACAATATCAGTACTTACTTCATTTCCATCAACAAGATTAGCCCATTCTGGCAATACATCTACTTTAGTATATTCGCCACCACGGTCAACTGCAGCATAGTTTTTCTTAACTACGTCTTCACCTTTTTTACCATACGATTTGTTGATCGCATATTTCATTTTCTCAACAGCCAATTCGTAAGGAACTACATTGGTGATTTTGAAGAATGCTGATTGAAGAATAGTATTAGTACGATTACCCAAACCAATTTCCTCTGCAATGTTAGTTGCATCAATAATGTAGAAACTGATATTGTTCTCTGCTAAGTATTTTTTTACTTTCGTTGGAAGATTTTTTTGAACTTCTTCTGCACTCCAAATGGTATTCAAAAGGAAGGTTCCGTTTTTCTTCAAGCCTTTGGTTACGTCGTACAAGTTCAAATAAGCCTGAACGTGACAAGCAACGAAATCCGGAGTAGTTACCAAATAAGTTGAACGAATTGGTGTATCACCAAAACGAAGGTGAGAACAGGTAAAACCACCTGAC
>JAGNPC010000363.1 GCA_017989795.1 Paludibacter sp.
AAAACAATTTCGAAGTTATCCAGCAGTTTTAATTGGCCGTCTTGGTGTAAACGTAGATTATAAATCAAATGGAATTGGTCGCGAATTGCTTGATTTTATAAAAGCATGGTTTGTAGATAAATCAAACAAAACGGGTTGTAGATTTATAGTAGTTGATTCTTATAATGATAGGAAGCCGATGGACTATTATTTGAAAAATTCATTCGAATACTTATTTACAACTGAGGAGCAAGAAAAAAAGTATGCAGGTTTAAAAAATAATGATAGGCTTGATACAAGGTTGATGTTTTTTGATTTAATAAATTTAGTTTCAAGGTAATTACAAAATTTAGTTCTTACCGAAAATTGGAACAGACCCTATATGCAGGGTTTAATTCAGCTTCATAATTTAAAACCACATCCCAAAAACCCTACTTTAGCCAACTTTTTTAAACAATTGGGTTGGGTAGAAGAGTTGGGTTCTGGTGTTCGGAAAATGTTTAAGTACTGTCCGTTGTATATAAATAACTCGCTACCACTTATTCAGGAAGGTGATGTGTTTAAAATTACAATTAAATACGAAGATATTGAAAGAATGGAATTGGATACTGAAATAGGGCACGACCTAAGGTACGACCTAGGGCACGACCTAAGGCACGACCTACAAGTTAATAATGTTTATGTTCAGGTTTTAAAATACTTGTACAAAAATCCATTCTCAAAAAAAGAGTTGGCTGAAAAATTAGGACAATTGAATGTTTCAGGACATTTAAGCCGAACTATCAAACGACTTTTTGAAGATGAATTAGTAGAATATTTGATAACTGACAACCCAAATCATCCATCACAAAAATTTAAACTAACAACAAAAGGCATTGAGTACCACAAATCTATAATTGAAAAACAACAATGAACATTCTTATCACCGGCATTCACGGTTTTGTAGGCACTAATTTAACGCCATTATTAAAGTCGAACTATACTATTTTTGGTTTGGATATTATAAATAAACCAAACAATGCTATTGAAGAAACCATTCATTGGGATAATTTGGAGTAGCTACCGCCCCCATGCTGCCCGAAGTGTGTACAGTTAAATATAGGTTGTAGAGCTGTCCGTTTCTTTAGCTACGGTCGGTGGGTTTCAAGGCTCCAGCCTTGCCTATTTAAAGCAAAAAAAACTATTGTATAATATATTAATTATTGGTATGTTTGCAAAAAAAATAATTTTATGAATAGAAATACATCCATGTCATTGGGTAGCTACTTTGATAATTTTATTCAGGGGCGCATAAGTCAGGGTCGGTTTAAAAATGCAAGTGAAGTTGTACGCGCAGGCTTGCGGCTTTTGGAAGAAGAAGAAAATAGAATTTTAACTTTGAGAGAAGCTATTCGGGTAGGCGAAGAAAGTGGAATCGCCTCCGATTTTGAGCCAATAGCTCACTTAGTAAAAATTAAAAATCAACGGAAATTAAATGTCGGGTTATAGATTAACGACAAAAGCCGTTGAAGATTTAACTGAGATTTGGAATTATACTTTTGAAGTATGGTCTGAGAGCCAAGCAGATAGATATTACGAATTGTTGGTTGATAATTTCAGTACGATAGCTGGAAATCCGTATATTGGTAAAAGATATAATGTTATAAAAGAAAATTTATATGCGTTGTTGGCCGGTAAACACCTTATATTTTATCGTATAGTTGCAGGTTGTGAAATTGAAATTGTAAGAATACTCCATCAGCAAATGGATATAAAAAGTAAGATTTAAGATAATTCATTAATCCCATGCTGCCCGAAGTGTGTACAGTTAAATATAGGTTTTAGAGCTGTCCGTAGTTTTTTAAGCTACGGTCGGAGGGGTTTTCGAAGTACAGGCTACTGTTCAGGTCTTCGGGTTTTCAGGCAAGTCCTTTTTAGGTTTTAATCGAACAAAATGGATTTTTAGCATGTTAGATAGTATAAATTATTCGTATATTTGCATTGATTTTTAAAGTCAAATTTAATAAGTTGAAAGCATGGTAACAGTTCGCATAAATACAGATATTCCACTAGGTCGTAAATTAATAAATGAATTAAGGCAGCATCCTAAAGCAGTTGAATTTGAGAATGATAATTCCGATAAACATACAACATCTCCACGCCAAACAATTTCGGATGTTGATGTTTACGAAAAGGTATGGGATATAATGTCGGATCATTACAAGGTTGATGTTCGTAAAATATGAAAAGCCATAAAATCGAATATTCTTTTTCAGCCTCAGAAGATTTATATAATCTTACGAATACAATAGTTAATACTTATAACTCGCCGCTCACAGCCAAAAAATATATCGAAGGTTTAATTAACGAAATAAGTAAGCTTAAATATAGTTGCTTAGCAATTCCTTTTTGTAGACAACAATCAATTACAGATAAATTTGGTTTGGGTTCCAAACGTATAAATTATAAAAAAATGGCAGTAATTTTCACTATTGTTTCAAATACTGTTGTTATAGAAGCAATTGTACCTCAAGCTAATATAAAAGGCCTATAAAAATAATTTTGAGCCGCAAATACAAGTGGTGACCGAAAACTGGAACCGGCCTTATATGCAGGGTTTAATACAGCTTCATAATCTGAAACCACATCCCATGCTGCCCGAAGCTTGTACAGTTAAATATAGGTTGTAGAGCTGTCCGTAGTTTCTTTAGCTACGGATGGAGGGTAGCAAGGCTCCAGCCTTGCCTATTTAAAGCAAAAAAAACGTATAGATCTATTCGGTGCGCCACACTGAGTGGCACTCCGAAAAGATGGAATGGATGGGTTTAAAAATATTCATGTTTGGTTTTGTTACAAATAATTCCTGTTTAATGTTTGTTTTTATTACAAAAATATTG
>JAGNPC010000364.1 GCA_017989795.1 Paludibacter sp.
ATGCGCAGATAATTATCGCGGCGTGAAGGTGGATCAATACGCAAACTTACACCCAAACCATTATACAAGCGACCAAACTGAGCATCGAATGTTGCCGATTGAGAGTAAGCACCCAAATTATTGTACCTCAAACCAAAATAGGCCTGATTGGAAGTTGAAGAAGATACGTTCCCTCCAAACAAAAATTTAAGCTGCTCCTCTGTTTTTACATTCAGATTTAAATCGAAATTACCGTTGGATGGGTTATAAATAGCATGCGGAACCACCTCCAAAATTTTACTATCAGCAATGAGTTTAAAATAATTTGTTTTCATATCGCTCAAAGGAAATACTGCCGATTTAGATTGAAAAATTTTTCGAATGTATTTTGTTTGCGTTGTATCTACACCATTCACACTAATTTTTTGAAAATTTAGGTTCTTGAATTGACTCTTAAACTCGGCTCGTGCAGTTTGCAGCGATAATGTATCGACAGTGCGCGTCACCTTCTCCTTGATAAGATGAATGCGAGCCATTGTTGAGTCGTAGCCAATTTGAACCAGCTTATCCACCGGCGAAAAATCGAACATTGGAATATCTTCGAGTTTGAAATTAAACAGAATGCCCTCGTGTGGATTAACATAATAATTGGTTTGATTCATAACCATACTCAAAATCTGACTATACAAATCCGTCTCAACAGGCTTCTCAGGATTTTCGACTACCATGCTACCAATTATATAATCAGGTGTGAAATCTTTTTTCAACACATCAACCGGAAAATTATTATAAATACCACCATCAAAAAGCAGTCGTCCATCAATTTTAATTGGCTTAAAAACAAAAGGAAAAGTCATCGACGCCCTTACAGCATCGCCTAGCACACCTTTTCGAAACACAACAGCTTCTTTTCGATAAATATCAGACGCCACGCATCTAAAAGGTACAAAAAGCTTATCGAAGTCTCCTTTACAAGCAGCATTGGCTTGAGCAAAAAGTGGCACAAACGCAAAATTCATCTGACTTGCAGGGATAAGATTGGTGGGAAGCAACTGCACTTTATGCTGAACGGAATCGTGCTTGCCCGAAAGACTAAAGGGTATTTCAATAAAAGCGGGCTTAGGGTCGGGTCGACGGTAGTAGTACATATACTTTGGCGGAATTTCACCTGTTGACCAGTTTTTAAAATCATCGGATTTAAGCAGCTGAATCATCTCACGGCTATTCAAACCCATGGCATACATACTACCAATAATGGCACCCATAGAGGTGCCAGTTATATAATCGATAGGAATATTATTTTCTTCGAGTGCCTTAATTACGCCAATATGCGTAATGCCACGAGCACCGCCACCGCTAAGCACCAAGCCTACTTTTTGGGCAAACAAATTACATGATAAAGCAATTGACGTTAGTAGTACAAGCAAATATCTAGACATAACTTCAGGTTTTTGTAAGCAAATTTACTTTTTATAAATGAGAACGGTGGCATAAGCAGCCATACCCTCACTCCTCCCTACAAAACCCATTTTTTCGGATGTTGTAGCCTTGATGGATATGGTATCGGCATCAACAGCCATTACCTCCGACAAACAAGCTTGCATCGTACGAATGTGCGGATTAATTTTAGGAGCTTCGGCACAAATGGTGCAATCGGCATTGCCAAATTCATAGCCTTTGTTTCGCAACAATTCCATGCATTGTTTCAAAAGAATTTTACTGTCAATATTTTTAAATTCGCCAGCAGTATCCGGAAAATGAAAACCTATATCGCGCAAATTGGCTGCACCTAAAATGCCGTCGCAAAGGGCGTGAATAAGCACATCGGCATCAGAGTGACCTAATAAACCGAGTGGATGCTCAATTTTTATACCGCCCAGCCATAACTCTCTGTTTGGTGCAAATACATGCACATCGTAACCAAAGCCTACACGTATTGTATTCATTTTTAGTGAGTAGTGTTTAGTGATTAGTGATTAGTGGAATTAAAACTAAAAAAGCGATTGAAAAATTGCAATCGCTTTTTTATTGATATATATATTCTTGTCCTTACTCCTTACTCCTTACTTTATTTCACCAAGTTTTTCAACCCAAATAGGTCGAACGACAATGAAAAGCGAAGTGTTTTATCCAATGGATTTGATTGAGAAGTAGAAATAACGTAACCAGCATCAAGTTGAAATACATTCAGTTTGAAACCAGCACCGGCAGTAAAGTACTTTCTATTACCCTTCATCTCGTTTTCGTTGAAATAACCAGCACGGACAAAAAACTGTTTGTTGTATGCATATTCAGCACCAATAGACCACATAATTTCTTGCAACTCTTCTTTAAAACCTCCTGGTGCATCACCAAACGATTTAAAAATACCTGATATACTTGAAATATTATTATAATAATCAGCGTCTGCAGTTTTAATAAGCGACGGAACCAATAATTTGTTTATATCAGCACTAACTGTAAAACGTTGATATTCGTCGATATCGTAATCGAACGATCCACCTAAACGCATATTGGCTGGAATGAAATTGGTGTTAGCACTTTTATCGTAGCTAATTTTAGAACCTATGTTCGAAATGTTAGCACCGAGCGAAAGTTGGCCTTTACCTGTTGTAAGTTCAATAGGTGTACGGTAAAAAGCCGAAACATCGGCTGCAACAGCAATGCCTGGAAACATATCGCTTGAAGCACCATTATTTAAATCGGAATAAATAAAGCGTAAGGCTGCCGATAGTGAGAATTTTTCGGAAAGCAACTGCGAATAAGCCACGTCAACAGCCATCTCGAGTGGTGTGATATTATAACCATTATCGAGTTCGTCTTGCATAATAGTTACATCGCCTAATGAAAAGTAGCGAATAGAGCCACTTAAAGC
>JAGNPC010000365.1 GCA_017989795.1 Paludibacter sp.
GTTCTGCCTTGGGCGATGGTATGGATTGTATCAACCGGAAAAAGTTGTTCGGTTGAAGCGACGTCTGTTAGGCGCATTTCGCCATCAGGTGCTTGCATTTTCAACTGTCCGATTTTTTCGGACAGTTCACTTCCTTCGCTCTTCAGTTTCTTTTTTAGGTCGTTCCAGTACTTGCGAGGACGGTCGGTGCTGGTTAAAACTTCGACCACATCTATCACGGAGAAATACCATTCTTCGGTTTCGTCGTCCCATACTGTGCGGACTTTTTTTTCTTCAAAAATCTGAGTTCTATTTTGCATACGATAATTTATTTTAGGTTTGATTTTCACTTCGCAAGTATATGTCTTCGCAATGCGGAGACAATTTACACGAGAATTTCAGTGATTCAGCCGTTTAATATCATCTTCAATTTCGCGGAGGTTTTGTTCATTTTCGTGTAGCTGTTGTTCCTGACGGAATTTTTCGTATTCGTCGGTCGATTTTTGAAATAATTCACATAATTGGTTTTGGTTTAACCATACCGTTTCATCGTCCAATCGAACATCAATTTTGATGCTTCCTTGTTGGTTTTGATAGATTAAAATATCTCCTTTTTGGTCTTTCATTCTTGAACTTTAGTATGTTTTCTGAATTGTTGATTGTGTTGTTTTATTGGATTATTCAATGCCATCTGAGTGTGAATTTTCCAGCCTCAAATGTGATTAATTATTTAAAAATTTGTAGCGATTGGTTGTAGGTTTATTTTAGAAGTTGTAAACAAATCATCTTTTCTGTTCAACCCCATTCGTGGTTGTGTATTATTGAAGCTGCGAATATTAGCTTCATTTTCAATAAGTTGAAAATAATCAATACCAATCCGAAATTTTTAAATCTCTTATCCGCTCTCATCCGCAAAATCCGTTTTATCCGCGTTCCTATTCTTCAATTTCAATAAAATAGTTACGCTGATTTTTGCTTCATCCGTGTGTTACCACATTGTTTTAGATTCGGCCATTTTTCCTATTTTTTAAACTGTTAAGTAATGTATAAACGGCATATTTAAATTTCCAGATTTTGTATGTTTATACTGTGTTTTCCTCTTTTTATTGTATAATTATTAGCCATTTCCTACGTCGATCTTCCGTTGCTCTTTCGTTGTTCTTCCGTCGATCCTCCGTACATGTGGCTTTTTGTGTATTTATACAAAATTTCAATAGAGTACGCGTTAAATATATTAACATTAGCATCGAGTTGATGGAACTATTAGCGAACAAAGCTGTGCAAGATTTTGGTAGCATTGTTGGTCATCATAAACAAAAAAAAACGCAAAGCCGAACAATTGCCTGTCCCAACTCTGCGTTTTATTTAAAGAAATTCAAAATCTCGAATCTCTTAACTTATCAGCTATCTAATTTTTTACTTGTTACTCGTAACTCATAACTCATAACTCGTAACTATCTTCACCGTTTACCAAAAATACATATAGAATGCCGCACAGGCAGCTACAACGCCTAATGACGCAATAACATCCCACTTATCCCAGCTTTGTTTAATAAGCGCTTTGTAATCGCCGGTAAAGGTGATAAACTCGATTTGCTTTGCAGTTGGTTTTTTGGTGAAAAACGATACTACAACCATAAACAGCATAATGAAAACGAGTAACCAGATTTCGAAAATCAACCAGTTTGTTTGCCAAAACCATGTTGTCGATTCCCAGTGCCAGCCTGTCATTACATCTTTGCCTGTATTTGTAAAAATATTGGTTATTAAACGGGCCATACCTACAAAGAAACCTACTATCAATCCAGCTTCACCTGCTTTAGGCGTAATCTTTTTTGAGAATATCCCCATTACAAACACAGCAACCATAGATGGAGCTAGTAGCGACTGAATGCCTTGAAGATACGAATATAAACTACCTAAGCTCATCATAACAGGAATCCAGCCAATACCGAGTACCACTACTACAATGGTAGCAATACGACCAACAAGTACATAGGTTTCTTCGGTTTTGTTTTTGAACATTGGTTTGTAAAAATCTTCGGTAAAGAGTGTGGCGCATGAGTTAAAAAATGCCGCCAACGAAGCTACCAATGCCGAAATAAAACCAATAGTCACAATGCCTTTTACACCGGCAGGTAACACAAATTTAACCATGGCACCAAAGGCCGTATCGGGATTTTCCAGGGTAAAGCCACTATCGGGGCGAGCTGCCAAAGCTGCTGCTACCATACCCGGAATGAGGAACATAAATACAGGCAGCAATTTAAAATATCCAGCTGCAATGGTACCTCTACGTGCACGTTTCATTACTACATCGCTTTTTTCACCTTTTGTTTGTCCGAGTACACGTTGCACAATGTGCTGGTCGGTAGCCCAGTACCAAAAGCCGATGATAGAGGCGCCTAAAAACACCCAAAAGCCAGGATAATCGTCGTACATAGGGTCGCCTGTTTCGAGGTGGAACATGTGGTTGGTTCCATAAGCTACGCCATCGGTACCCACATTAAGTGTTCTTGAATAATCCATCATAGCAGTCCAACCGTTGGCAATACTACCATCGCCCAAAGCCGATAGACCTAAGAAAAGTACCATGAACGAGCCGATAATTAGTATCGGAGTTTGTATGGCCGACAAAGTCATAACGCCTTTCATACCACCTAAAACGGTGAAAATACCTGTCAGCACAATTAAGCCAATAGCGCCATACCAAAATGGTAACCCAAGTAAGCTTTCCATAAAAATACCACCTGTAAATGCCGTTACGCTCACTTTTGTAAGTACGTAAGCTATAAGAGTAATAATGGATAGCCACGAGCCTGTAGCGGGCGTGTAGCGGTTTTTAAGGAAATCGGGCATGGTAATGATT
>JAGNPC010000069.1 GCA_017989795.1 Paludibacter sp.
AAAATGGTTAGGAACCGAAAGTTCTGGCGTATTTTTAATGTCAGAAAACGGACAGGAAACATTAAAACATTTCACCTCTGCAAACAGCCCACTCCTTTCAAACGACATTACATCAATTAGCATAAGTCCTAAAACAGGTGAAGTATTTATTGGTACATTACAAGGTTTAATATCCTATCAGAGTGATGCTTCCATTGCTGATAGCACATTCAACAATGTACACGCCTATCCCAATCCTGTTCGCGAAGATTTTGCAGGTCAAATTACAATTACAGGATTAGTCGAAAATACACATATTAAAATTACGGACATCAATGGAAATCTAATTTACCAAACCAAATCAAATGGCAGCATTGCCACATGGAATGGTAAAACAAGTTCAGGAAAAAAAGTCAAAACAGGCATCTATTTAGCCATTTGTGCAAACGAAGATGGCACACAAAGCGCAATAACAAAAATTATGGTAATCAATTAGTTTAGATGATGCAGAAACGAGAAGATTGGATTGACTATACAAAAGCAATAGCTATTTTTTGCGTGGTGCTATTACATGCTGGTGTACCAAATCCGTACCGTGAGACAATCTACACATTTGTGATACCGCTTTTCTTCTTTTTGTCAGGTATGTTTGCGGCACCCAACAGACACAACTCTTTTTACAAACATATAAAATCCAGAGGATTAAGAATTTTAATACCCTATTTTTACTTTAATATTCTCACTTATCTGTTTTGGCTATTTATTGGAAGACATTTTGGACTTGACAACAACACTGCGACTTCTATTACAACTCCACTAATAGGTATTTTAACTGGGCAAAGTGAGTACTTAACGCATTATGTACCACTTTGGTTTTTGGCAAGTTTATTCACAGTTGAAGTTATTTATTATCTAGTTTACAAAACCAATAAATCTACACGCGCTGAAATTATAATTCTATTCACATTCATTATTATTGCTTTTTTAAACTTCAAATATAACTCATACAAGCTTCCTTGGGGTATAGACATAGCTTTATCAATGATCGTTTTCTATAGAGTAGGCTATCTAATGAAGGACATATTAAAAACAAGATGCCAAGCCACCGTTAAACAACTATTCATCATTTTAATTGCATTCGCAGTAAATATGCTGGCCGTTCATTTGAACTCTGAAGTTAACGTTCACTCAAACACTTTTGGCAATTATTTTTATTTTTTGATAGGTGCAATTAGTGGTATTATATTTTCAATTTCATTTTCAAAAGTCATTGCACTGAAGCTTCAATCAATTAACCTATTAAACTTTATTGGCAGAAACACATTAATTATTCTTTCGCTACATTTAATAGCACTCTCATTTTTCAAAGCAATATTAGTATATGTTTTAAATATTGATTATTACGACTATGAACATACATTCGTTTACTCAATGATTGCTACTATTGCTAGCATTTTAATTCTTATACCAATAATAAAATTAATAAACAAATATTTTACTCGATTACTAGGTCAAAAACACCTACAATAAACACACAAACACAATTAGTTTCAAATGAATAGCATATTTAGAATACAAAACGAAATGATAAAACACTTTATTATTTTGTTTATAATTACACTTATCTGCGGTATATTTTTTATTTTTCCAGATTTTGCAAATTACCCCACAGTTGGATTTAAAGGAACTATCTATACCATTTTACACTGGGCTTTAAATTGCATTCCACTTTTCATATTACTTTATATTATCTCAATTAATAAATACATTTTCGCAATATGTTTCCCATTTCTAGTTGTATCTGGCGTAACTTTAGGATATTACAGTTACTTTTACAAGGCCACGCTTACCCCAATGATAATTGATGCAAGTCTAAATAATGATTTAGGAACTAGCTTAGATGTAATATCACCCGTACAAGCAATAATAACACTAGTTGCATTTACTTTATCAATACTAGTTGTAAAATACAGATTCAGCTATGTAAAAGTTAAAAAACCGATCCTTCAATTTGCTATAGGATTAGCAGTAATGTTACTTGTTTTTTCAATCAATGATCGGATTACCACTTCATTTTTTCAACGATATCCGGCTTCGTTAGCTTACAACTTCAACGAATATCTAAAACTAAATTCCAATAAAAACCAAAAACGCACAAATCCCGATTCTACACTTGTTTACAAAGCAACAGAGAACCTAACAGTAGTGTTTGTAATAGGAGAGTCAGTAAGAGCTGACCATCTAGCAATTAATGGCTACAAACGCAATACTACTCCATTGCTTTCAAAGCATAAAAATCTTGTGTCATTTAAGAACATATACAGTGAGTATACATATACAAATCCAAGTGTAGCACATATTCTAAGCCGCGCAGATAGTATTAACCCAGATCTTTCCCAAACAGAAAAATCATTTATCACACTCTTCAAAAACAGTAATTATCGATGTACTTGGCTAGCCAATCAAGACGCTTCAACCAGCTATTATTCATTCATGAAAGAAGCCGACACATTAATATATGCACGACCAGAGAAATCTGTCTATACTTATTCAAGCTGGCTTGATAGTGATCTAATTCCACATTACAATTCAACATTAAATCAACCGGACAAAAACAAGTTAATAATCCTACATACAATAGGTAGTCATTGGTTTTACAACAGTCATTATCCCGCAAGTTTTAAGGTATTCAAGCCAACAGCAGAAAGTAAAATTGTCCTTCAAAACAGCCCCGAAGAAATGATCAATTCATACGATAACAGCATAATATACTCAGACTACATTGTAAATCAACTTATTGAAAACTTAAAAAACAAAAACGCAATACTCATTTACTTATCTGATCATGGTGAATCTTTGGGCGAAAATGGTAACTGGCTACATGCCACGGATGATATACAGATTAAAAATCCTGCCTGTTTTGTTTGGTATTCAAACACATACAGTAACAAATACCCTTTGAAAATTAAGGCGTTGTATAAAAACAAGGATAAAAGGTATAGAACAGATTTTTTATTTCATTCAATTTTAGCAGCGTCTTCAATCCCATCTAAAACAATTAAGCCCGAATTAAATATTTTTTTTAACGAATAATTACTTACAAAAAAAAAGAGAATGACTCAATTTCATTCTCTTTTTTTTATTCTAATAACCAAGTATTTTCAACATCGACTTGTAACTTTGCTCTTTGGCAAAAAGTTTGGTAAAGTATTCACCATCTTCGTCTCTATCAATAACCACCAGCTTGGGTGCGGGAATTAAACAGTGCTGTATCCCTCCAAAACCACTCAACGATTCCTGATAAGCACCCGTATGGAAAAATCCGATATACTGTTCACGCTCTTCTTGCATTTTAGGTAAGAAAATAGCATTTGAGTGTACCTCAGCATTGTAAAAATCTTCACTATCGCAAGTTAAGCCACCTAAGTTAACACGCTCGTACTCCGACTCCCAATTATTAATAGCCAAGAACACAAAACGTTGATTGATAGCCCAAGTATCTGGCAAAGTTGTCATAAATGAACTGTCAATCATATTCCACAACTCACGGTCGTTTTGCTTTTTCTGATTCACAATAGAATACAACATAGCACCGCTTTCACCTACCGTATAAGAACCAAACTCAGTAAAAATATGTGGCTCAGGCACTCCGTACTGTGTACATATTGTTTTAATTTGTGCCACAATCTCCTCAGCTATATACTCGTAATCGTACGACATATCCAAGTGTGTTTGAATCGGGAAACCTCCGCCAATATTCAAACTATCTAGTTCCGGACATTTCGTTTTCAGCTCACAATACAAGTTTACAGCCTTATTTAACTCATTCCAATAATACGATGTGTCTTTTACACCCGTATTTATAAAGAAATGAAGCATCTTTAATTCAACCTGATCATTATTGGCAATATTATTTAAATAATATGGTATAATATCGTTGTAGCGAATACCCAAACGTGAGGTATAGAAGTCAAATTTAGGCTCCTCTTCGGCCGCAATACGTATACCTACTTTAAATTTTTTATCAAAATCTTTTAACAACAAATCCAACTCAAACTTATTGTCCAATATTGGCACCACATTGGCAAATCCCTGATTCATTAAGTTTTGGATATTCTCAACGTATTGTGGTCGCTTAAAACCATTGCAAATAACAAATGTATCTTGCTTCAACAAACCTTGCTCAAACAACGATTCCATAATATTAATATCAAATGCCGATGACGTTTCTAAATGCGTATTGTGTTTAAGCACCTCTTCCATTACAAATGAAAAATGAGAACTTTTAGTACAATAGCAATAATTGTAATCGCCATTGTAATCCACTTTAGCCATTGCAACATTAAACATACGGCGTGCCTTTTGTATGTTCATCCCAATTTTTGGAAGATAAGCTATACGTAATGGTGTTCCATACTGCTTAATTATATCCATCAAGGGTACATCAAACCACTCGAGTTCATTTTCAACCACATTAAACTCCTCGTTTGGGAACTCAAAGGTTTGTTCAATTAAATCTTTATACTTGTTTTTCATAAAATTCTTTGTTTAACAACTACAACTATACGAATATAAATCATTTAAAATTTAGCAGTTTTAGCACTTTATTCACAATCCAATTCAAATAGAATTAATAGAAAATGATTATTTAACTAAAACAAAAAGACCATTACCAACTTAAAATATTCACTAAAAATAATTCAACAATCTACCTATAAACACTTTAAATGAAACACATAAAAATATTTCAATTAAAACAATCAAAATCTAAACCACTTAGAACACTGAAAAACTATAAGTTTAAATAAGTTGAATACAGATTTAATTACTAATGGGCTGCAAAAATAAGAATTAATTCGCATATTATATAGCAAACACAAACATTTACAGTAAAATGTATTGAAATCGACACAACCATGTATAACACTTAAAATAAATAGCTAACTTTGCATTACACTCTATGCGTTACTTTATTAATACATATAATATTATCATCCAGCTAATCCGGTTTAATACTTTATTAAACCGACAGAGAGAGTATGCAACAAAACTACTTGGAAAGCAACTAACACACCTAAATCAATCCACACGCAAAAAAGCACTTAACTATGCCATTTACATTCCAATATTTATTGGACATTCTTATACCCTATTTCGCAACAAAAAATTTACATCAACCGAATTAGAATGCATTACCTTACTAGGAGCGCTTACAGCACTCTTCGATGATTTATTCGACACAGAAAATTACGATTACTCCAAGCTCAACCAATTGCTCTTTACACCTATCGCAACCAAAAACACAACTGATTACGAAAATACACTTATCACTATTTACAACAAGATACTTGGACTTACAACTAATAAAACACAGCTTATTGAATTAGCTTTAAAAATTCATGCTGCGCAAATTGAAAGCACTAAACAAATCAAAGGTAATTTATCAACACAAGAACTCATTACAATCACCTATAACAAAGGCGGCTATAGTATGTTACTGTACCGCACTGCTTTCAACGAGCCTATCACCGCTCTCGAAAAGGAGTTGTACTATAAAATTGGCGCCATAGGGCAGCTCGAAAACGACATCTTCGATATTTATAAAGATTTAAATGATGGTATTCAAACCCTTGCCACCGATACCAAATCAATCAAATTATTGCGCAGCAATTACAATAATTTGAAAAAAGAAATTTTCAGTTTGGTTAACAAACACGACAACCCTTTAAAGCAAAAACTACAATTTAAATTAACCCTAATTCTAATAATTGAACGCGGCAATGTAGCGCTTGATTATTACGAAAAATCGACCCAAAAACCTACATTTCAATTCCAACCACAAAAACTTAGCAAAAAACAACTCATTTGCGACATGGAGAAACCTATAAATATCGTAAAACTGATACATTATGCTGCAAGTTGCTGCAAAAAATAGTACTTTTGCATTCATTTTTCATTAAAACAAATTCCATGGCAAAACAGAAAAAGCCGCATCCGATTTTCACAAATATCACCATTACCGATATTGCCGCCGAAGGCAAAGCAATAGCACGCATTAACGACATAGTTGTCTTTGTACCTTACGTAGTACCCGGCGATGTAGTGGATCTGCAAGTAGTACGCAAAAAAAGCCATTTTATGGAAGCGCGTCCTATTCATTTTCACAGCTATTCGTCCAACAGAACAGAAGCCGTGTGCGAGCATTTTGGTATTTGTGGCGGTTGCAAATGGCAAACCCTACCCTACGCTGAGCAGTTAAAATACAAACAACAACAAGTTATTGATAACCTCACGCGCATTGGCAAAGTAGAACTACCAGCTATCACGCCCATTTTAGGCTCAGAAAGAACTGAATTTTATCGAAATAAATTAGAATTTACGTTCTCGAACAAACGCTGGCGCACCAACGAAGAGATTGCCGAAGGAAAAGTTTTTGAAACGATGAATGCCGTTGGATTCCACATTCCTGGTGCTTTCGATAAAGTGCTCGACATCAACAAATGCTGGTTGCAAAACGACATTTCGAACGAAATTCGCAATGAAATTCGCACTTACGCACTAGCCAAAGAACTAACGTTTTTTGACTTGCGCGCACAGGAAGGTTTTTTGCGTACCATGATGGTTCGCACCACATCTACTGGCGAATTGATGATCATTATGGTGTTCTATTATGAAGACAAAGAAGCTCAGGATGCACTCCTACAACATATTGCCGATAAATTCCCTCAAATAACATCGCTTCTTTACATCATAAATTCGAAAGCAAACGATACTATTACTGACCAAGAAGTACATGTATTTAAGGGTAATGAGTGTGTTTTTGAAGAAATGGAAGGGTTGAAATTTAAAATTGGTCCGAAATCATTCTATCAAACCAACTCAGAGCAAGCTTACGAATTATATAAAATTACACGCAACTTAGCACAACTTACAGGCAACGAACTAGTTTACGATTTATATACTGGCACAGGAACCATTGCTAACTTTGTGGCACATCAAGCAAAACAAGTGATTGGCATAGAGTATGTTCCCGAGGCCATTGAAGATGCAAAAGTAAACTCTGCCATTAATGGCATCAGCAACACTTTGTTTTATGCCGGCGATATGAAGGACATTTTGAATGCCGCCTTTATCGAAACGCATGGTAAGCCCGATGTTATTATCACCGACCCTCCAAGAGCAGGCATGCACGACGATGTAATTAATGCTATACTTTTTGCTGCCCCAGATCGCATTGTTTACGTAAGCTGTAACCCAGCCACCCAAGCACGCGACTTAAGTTTATTGGACGCCCAATATAAAGTAGATCAAATTCAACCAGTGGATATGTTTCCTCATACGCATCATGTTGAAAATGTTGTTTTACTTAAACGTAGAGCTTAACCAAAAGATATAACAAAACAACTTCAAGCCAAAGCAAAAAAAGTTCATACATTTATCATCGAGCAATAAACTATTTAAAACTCAATTATGACACGTAAGTTTGATTTTTTAGTAATAGGAAGTGGCATTGCCGGCATCAGCTTTGCAATTAAGGCATCTCAATACGGAAAAGTGGCGATTATAAGTAAATCTACACTCAACGACACCAACACGAGCTATGCTCAAGGAGGTATAGCGGCGGTAACTTACGAACCCGACAGTTTTGAAAATCACATTCAAGACACCTTGATAGCTGGCGATGGACATTGCAACGAACAAGCTGTACGACAAGTAATTGAAGGAGCACCAGCGCAAATTGAAGAGTTATTGAACTGGGGAGTGGATTTTGACAAAACGGAAACCGGACAGTTCGACCTTCATAAAGAAGGCGGACATTCGGATTTTCGCATTCTACATCATAAAGATAACACTGGTTTTGAAATTCAACGAAGTTTAATAGAAAAAATTCGATCGATAAAAAATATTGAAGTTTTCGAGAACTATTTTGCCATTGAAATTTTAACACAACACCACCTAGGCGATGTGGTAACCCAACACACACCCGATGTGGAATGTTATGGAGCATACGTTTTAAATCAAGAATCAAACAATATACACACTTTTTTATCAAAAATAACCATGCTGGCCACAGGCGGCATTGGCAGTGTGTATTCAACCACTACCAACCCAAACATTGCCACTGGCGATGGTATAGCAATGGTACATAGGGCGCGTGGAACGATACAAGATATGGAATTTGTGCAGTTTCACCCAACCGGCTTATACAACCCTGGCGAACGACCTACATTTTTGATAACCGAAGCTATACGTGGCTATGGTGCTGTTTTGCGCTGCAAAGATGGAAAAGAATTTATGCAAAAATACGATGAGCGCGGCTCATTAGCTCCCCGCGACATTGTAGCACGAGCCATCGACAACGAGATGAAACAACGCGGGCATCAATATGTATACCTGGATGTAACGCACAAAAATGCCGACGAAACTAAGGAACATTTTCCAAATATCTATAAAAAATGCCTTTCATTGGGCATCGATATTACCAAAGAAATGATACCCGTATCGCCTACACAACACTATTTATGTGGTGGCATAGTTGTTGATCTACATGCACGGACATCAATAAAAAATTTATATGCTGCTGGCGAATGCACCTATACAG
>JAGNPC010000366.1 GCA_017989795.1 Paludibacter sp.
CAAGGCGTTCCTATTTACAACAAAAACGGTGAGATTGAAGCACTCGAAGGTTTAATGCTGGACATCTCTGACCGGAAACGCGCCGAGCAACTATTGGAAACCGAACGCACCATGCTTCGAACCCTTATCGACAATATTCCCGAAAAAATCTATTCAAAAGATCTGGCTTGTAGAAAAACACTTGCCAACAAAGCAGAGATTGAATCCTTGGAATGTAGCTCCGAAAGTGAGATAATAGGGAAAGACGATTTTGCATTTTTCCCACCTGAGTTTGCCCAAAGATTTCAGGCAGATGATAAACAAATATTAAAAACCGGCATTCCGAAACTTAACCACGAAGAACTGGTAATAGATAGAAAGGGTAATAGTAGGTGGATGCTTAGTTCTAAAATTCCGTTGCTCGATAAACAACAAAATATCATTGGATTAATAGGCATTAGCCGCAATATAACATTACAAAAAAAAAATACGAAGAAACCCTTACCAACGAGCGGTTATTACTCAGAACAATCATTGACAATATACCCGATTGCATCTATACGAAAGATGCTTCATTTCAAAAAACGCTGGCCAACAAAGCTGAGGTTAAACTCATGGTTACTGACGGCATCATCACCAAGTTCGACCAACTATTTGTTTTAGTAGACAGTACCATTAATACCACCCGAAAAATAATGACCGATTTACGGCCCGAAGTACTTTATTTACTTGGGTTTATTGAGGCTGCTAAACTTCAGGTGGCAAAATTTCAGGAGAGGTACGACATTAGATGCGATTTTGAAACTGAAGTTGATACTATTGAATTAAATCCGCAGCAATCAGTCGCACTCTACCGAATAGTGCAGGAAGCACTTACAAATATAGTTAAACATGCCAATGCTACACAAGTAAAAGTGCAAATGACCGTAACCGGCGACAAGCTAATTTTACAAATTAGCGACAATGGTGTGGGTATAAAAGAAAATTACAAGTCAAAACCCGAGTCCTACGGACTTATCGGGATGCAGGAAAGGGCATTTTTATTAGATGGCGAGTTCACTATTATGGGTCAGGAAGGAGTAGGAACAGTTGTAAAAGTGGAAATTCCGTATTCCGAAAACAAAAACATGAACAAACAACTTGAGTTTGAATATTGATAATCAAATTTGAATTTGTATATTTGCATAATAATTTATAACGCATTAGCACAGAATAGAGAAAGCTAAATAAAATCATATAAAAAACACAAAGTTATGATAAAAGTATTTATAGTAGATGACCACGAAATAATTCGCGAGGGATTAAAAAAAATCCTCAAGGAAGAATCTGATTTTGTGGTAGTTGCCGAAGCACAAGATGGCGTTGAAGCACTTGAAAAAATTCAACACACCGATTGCGACATTATGCTTTTGGACATGAATATGCCCGGACGAAGTGGGATAGACTTATTAAGTGACCTCAAAATCGTTAAGCCACAGCTTCATATCCTGGTTTTAAGTATTCATCCCGAAGATAAATTCGCATTACGTACACTTAAGGCAGGGGCATCCGGCTATTTATGCAAAGATACCGCGTTGGACGAATTAGTTATCGCCATACGCAAAATTCACAGCAAAGGTCGTTACCTGAGCACAACACTGGCCGAACAGCTGGCATTCGACGTAGTGCCCGACAAAGATCAGCTACCACACGAAAGTCTTTCCAACCGCGAATTGGAAATCATGTTCCTGCTAGCCGAAGGTAAAAAAGTAAAAACCATTGCCAAAGAACTTACGCTAAGCGTGAGCACCGTGTTTACCTACCGTGTGCGTATTTTCGAAAAATTAAAACTAAAAAACGACGTGGAACTGACACACTATGCCATCAACAATAAGTTGATTGAATAGCCTGTGCACTAGAAGCATATCAACAAAATATTTATTTTTTTGGGGGGTTCCAACAATAGGAATCACATTTTATAATATTAAACCAAGCAAGGGTGATTGAGTATTTCAATCACCCTTGCTTGGTTTAATGCACTTCTTAGCCACAAAAAAACAGATTATTTTTTCTTTATTTATACCAAGGCATTGTTCTTTCACCACTTTTCTGCTAGATAGCGGATGATCGTACATAAGATTTTTAATTCTACTAGTCGAATTAAAAATCGTCAAACCCTATTTTCTGTCATTTTGATATTTTACAAAACAGTGAAGAAAGAAAACCAACACTAGAGTAAGACTAGAGCAACACTAGAGCAACACTAGAGCAACATCGATAAAAGATAATTGTTGCTTTTAAACTTTCACTATCAAAATGTCAGTAATTATCGTTTTATAACATGAATATCCGTTTTGTTGCCTACTCATGATTTAAGAAAAGTTATATGTCGGTGCTCTGCACCTCTTTTGTTTTTCTTCTACGTTCTTGTACAAAAATTCTGTTGCTCTGCACCTTATTTGACAAGACTCAAAGGGACAGCGTCCCGAGATATTTGTAGAAACATAATTATTGTTGAATCCTGAGGTGCAGCGCACCGATATATTTTTGTTCTCGGGATAATTTATATGCTTTAGGTAAAACTCCGGATTATCATTTTATCTTTTGTGGACTTTAAAAATAATTTACCACAAAAGAAACACAAAAGCAGATAATTAAAATTTTAAGCCGGATCTGGTCTGTCTTTTCGAAGAAACAAAAGCTAAGTTTTTATCTTATAAAAACTTTTGTGTGACTGTTGTGCCTTTTGTGGTGTTTCCTCTTAATTAGGTAAAAGAAAGGATAATCATATTTTATAATATTAGTGTAGGGTGAAATTTTTAAATAACGTGAGTTCGAGATAAGGTTTAAATCATTACAGTTGCAAAATTAACGCTT
>JAGNPC010000367.1 GCA_017989795.1 Paludibacter sp.
TTTGTCAATATATAAAAACACATCAACATTAAAATAGTAAAATATTTTCTCAATGATTTCAATTTAAAATTGTTGTAAAATATAATTTTGTTATTGTTTGTATTTTCAGGAATATGATCGACTTCCATAAATCAAAACATTTACAGCAAATATATTTATTCTAATCATCAAAAGGCAATATATACGTTACATGTTGTTGTTATCTGGTAACATTAGACTGTTTTATATTAACAATAAGAGCTTGTTTTATTTGAAATAAGATAAATTTTCTAAATTTAGACACATTCCATATTACAAATCAATCAGGACTAAAAATTTATTTTATAAAGTTTTAGTCATTTAAATACAAAATTATAATTATTAAAATTAATGCAAGCGACAAAATTGTACTATCTAATTTTCACTATCAATCAACATTTACAAATTTCAAAGTATAATCTTTTCCCGTAATATGGGCTTTAATTATATATGCTCCAGATAAGAGACTGGAGATATTAATAGAAGACATATTTTCCTCTGTCAACAATAAATTTCCACTTAAGGTATATACCGCGATTTTTTCGGCAAATGCATTCAGTTGCAATTTATCATTTGAACAAAAATAAGTGAGTTTCGATTCTGAATTGTCAAGTATAGAGGTAGATAGCATCTTTAATTTGATATTATCAATATAAAAATTAGCTTTATTTGTTCGTACACTTATGTACACTTTAAAAGCATTGCCACTAGTAACAGCACTTAAAGGTACTGTAATATGTTCCCATTTGCCATGATTGGCTTTTAAGCCGGTTGATGTTTTAAAAAATGGCGTACTTTGCAACACATCAAAATCAACCTTCAAATCCTGATTTTGATTATCGCCCGTTACATCATAAAAAATATCAAACTCCAAATGGGTATAATCAGTCTTTAACAACTTACCTGCTGGCAGTTTATATTGCAATACAAAATACTCATCATAATTTCCGGGAAGTATTTGCAATGATTTTTCGGACGATGCAGTTGGGTTTGCTTTAACCAAAGCTGTGGCGGTCGAACTATCCGATTTACGCATATTAAACTCATCGTTTACGGCTTTCGTTTCGAAGTTTTCGACCACTAAGTATTGACCACTGTATTGATATTGTTCGTCGAGCGCAACATCCAACACATTGGCTGGTTTATACATTTTAAAATTGCCCGAAAGATGCAGGTAATTAAGAAAATACAGCAATCCGTCGTAATACCGATACTGTCCGCTTGTGGGAGTAATCGTGAAAAAATCCTGAATAAAGTCCCAGGCAATTCGTTGATTACTGGCCAATGCTCCGCCCGCATTACAAGCAACTAAACCCGGCGAATGATCGCCACCACTTAATTCGGCACCAATCAAACTATATTGGTTTTTGTACGAATCGACCCCTTTCGAAGCAAAAAAATTGTGCAATCGGTTTATCAATGTAACTTGATCTTCGCTGGCTTTAAACCACGCATAATCCATACCCATGTTCATGGCACAACGCCAAGCATCGAACCGAAAATCGGCATGACTTCCACCTGTTGGCGTTCCATCGAAGTTGGCATAATCAGGCATTAAACCGGTTTGTGCATTGGCAAATTTCGGGAACATTTCCCGGCTTTTATTTGCTACTTCGGCCCAAAACCAACGTTTATTATCGGCCCAATGACTCCATAGTTGATAAAACGCTGGCAAATGATACCAAGGATCGGTGTGTTTGGCAGAAGCCGAATACGGAACAAAAACAATTTGTTTTTCTTTTTCGTCGAACATATTGGTTATCGACGAATTAATAAAGTGCCCTTTGTTAATACTGTTTTCGAGAATATAATTCGCTTCTTTCCAATAATTATTAATTCCTTCGCCATTTCCCCATCGTCCGGAAGCAAACATCAAAGCCATGGCAAAATACTCATCGCCATCAGGTGCCGGTTGTGCGCTTTTCGAACTTCCATCTTTTGATACCTGCCACGAGAAATAGCCTTTTGTAGGTCCGGTTTGAAATTGCATATTGGTTTTTGCCCATTTCCACAAACGGTCGAACTCGGCTTTTTTATCCATTTGTACGCAAATCATCATACCGTACGACATTCCTTCGGAGCGAATATCGTCGTTACCCGTATCTAAAATATACGCCTGATCGCTGCCAACGGGATAATATACTGCCTCGGTAGTTGCATTTCCATAAAACATACGATTCCATAAATACTCCAGCCGCTGACTTATTTGAGTGTCGGTATACCCGGCTTCTTTCAACATATTTCGGTAAACACCCGTGTAATAAGCACCTTGTGCAGGTAATACCGGAGGATCTTTTTCCACTATCGCTCCCTGAAAAGTAAACGTAATTTTATCGATATAGGTGTCGTTACTCCCATTATCTGTTTCGAGAATTAAAGCAATGGTGTTCGATGTCAGATTCACGTTTGTGAGTTTGAGGTCAGCTTCCTGTGCTGTTGCATTTGTTCCCGAAAATGAATACGCTTTAATTTTTGTGCCATTCACATACAGCGAAACGCTCGCCGAGCTTGTATTACTCGAAGCTCCGGTTATACTAACTCTATAAAAACCGGGTCCTTCCGGAAAATCTTGTGTAATAGTTCCTTTGTCGTTATTAGCATATAGTGCAATCCCTGAAAACGGATTTGTTATTTTACCCGCATAGGAACCACCCATGGTCATATTCTCCGTTTCGATTGTAAACGAAGCTGCTGCTGAACTGCAACTAAAAGAAATAAAAACGATGATAAATAAAAAAAATCTCTTCATAATGATAAACTTAATTTTTTACGAATTTTCGAATGAATGATTGCTTCTCTGAAATTATAT
>JAGNPC010000368.1 GCA_017989795.1 Paludibacter sp.
GAATAAGGATATTGTTTTATCAATGGCAATTAAATCTTTTTGATCGAAATTGGTTAAAAAACCGATGCGTTTAATGCTATCTTTTTTTGATAAAGATGGAATGGCAAAAACAGGCGAGCTGCAAGTGTCTATCACTTCGGCTGTAACGCTGCCTAAAAGTTCGTTGCTTAGTCGGCGGCCTTGGGTACCCATAATTATCAAATCGGGTTTTGTTTTTTTGCAATACTCCGGAATGGTTTCGTCGGGAACGCCCTGTTTCAGCTCAATGTTGAATTTTACGTTGGGTAGCTCACCAGTGTCGATTCGTTTATTGATGCGATTTTTAAGATTGTCGGCATCGGCATTGGCTGTGCTTACTATGCGGCGCAGCATGTCGTTGTCGGTAATGCTGTAAGTGCTTATTTCGTTTGTGTTGTTAATCGTAAAAGGGGGAATGTAATAGATAAATAGAAACTCTATTTCGGCATTCATCTTTTTTGCAAATAGAAACCCAAAGTCAACGGTTTTTTCAACCATATCGGCAAAGTCGATTGGTATCAATATCGTTTTTGCTTCGGCCTTTGGATTTTCGGCTTCCCACTCACGCTCCATCGACTCTACAATTTTCAACGCCTGTGGTAGGTCGCTTTCTTGTATGCGTACACGTACACCAACTGCCATCTCGGGGTTGTCGAGGTTTAAATTATGTATTTCAGTTTTTATACCGTGGTTGGTGAGCAAGGCTTTTATTTGCTGTGCACGCTGATAGGTGCGTATGGCGAGTGTAACTAATTTGTCTTTCATAATGCATTGTTATTTAAATAAATAATAAAACAACGAATGGAAAAGCAGCTTGCGTGTTTCGACTTCAAAGATAGTGAGAATTTTAGTATTCTATATGTTTAAAATGTAAAATTTATTAGAATTTGATACTACACCACAATGTAACAAAAAACGGTACCGATAAGTCGGTTATAAAGCCATGATAAATGGATACAATGGCATACTCCTTGCCCGAATACCGCACAATACCCGGAAAAGTGGTGTCCATGGTGGTTGCTCCGCCTGCTGCTATGGGTGCTAATTTGCCAGCGTACTTTGCCATAGGTGCCACAAATAATAATGCTAACACTTCTCTAAATATATTGGCCAATAAAGCAATTGTTCCTAATTCGATGCCCTTGTATTGGGTTATTAAAATGCTGGATAAGGAATAATAGCCCAATCCTGAGCCAATAGCTAGATAGTCGGTTAGTGAGCGGTCGAGCATCAAGCCAACAACAACTGCACCTGCCCATGTTCCCACAATGGTGGTAAGTGGTAAAAATACAACTCGGGCGGGTAAGTTTTTAAACTGTTTAATGGTTTCGGGCTGATTGCCAATGCTAAAGCCTACTGCAAACATCAACGCACAAAGTATGTACATGCTATATTCTACGTTGTACCAACCATCGGGAATAATGCGAAACACACCAAGCAATAGGCCTGCGGCGAAAAATGATAAAATGATTATACTTCCCTTCATGCTTGTTTCCTCCAAAGTAACCAAGCGCCAATAACACTGCCTGCAGTAGCGAATAATGCTATTAAAAATGCTTCAAGCCCCAGCAAATGAAACTGTTTCACAACATGGTCATTTAAACCAACTTCAATGCCCAATACAAAAAGTAACAGCCAAATAAGCGCTGTAATTACATGATTGATAAAGCCAATTTTTTTCTTTCGAAAAAGAAAACCGGTTGCTATTCCTCCAACTATAAATAATAAGACTGTGTACATGCTTTGAAATCTATTTTTTTGCAAAGATACTGTTGTATTTTGTATTACCCGCTAAAAGGTTTTGTTATTCCAAAAATCTTAGATCTCTCACTTCGTTCGACATGACATTCAGTCGTTTAGACTTGCGGGTGGGGGTTGGTTGGCGGCAAAGCCGCCAACCAACCCCCACCCGCCCAAATTCAACGTAATTTATTGTCATTCTGAACGTAGTGAAGAATATAATAATTTTTAACGACACAAATGATTTGTATTGATAAAATCTGTTGTGCTATTGATAAAAATAGGGGTTCGGAATTGAAAAATAATAACTAAATTTGCACTCGGAAAATCAAATTGTTTTTCGTAGATAATAAAACATTAAAATTCAATAGAATATGAGCAAAAAAGCATTGCTAATGATCCTCGATGGATGGGGAATTGGCAACCACTCTAAAGCAGACGTAATTTTCAATACAGCTACTCCATATTGGGATTCGTTGGTAGCTAACTATCCAAATTCACAACTTTTAGCTTCAGGCGAAGATGTTGGTTTGCCTGAAGGACAAATGGGAAACTCTGAAGTGGGTCACCTAAATATTGGTGCTGGACGCGTTGTGTATCAGGATTTAGTGAAAATTAATATCGCTTGTCGTGATAATAGCATTCTTCAAAATCCGGCTGTAGTTAATGCTTACAGTTATGCCCGCGATAATAAAAAGAAAATCCATTTCTTAGGTTTAGTGTCTGATGGTGGCGTACATAGTTCGCTCGATCACTTGCTGAAATTAGTGGATATTGCCAAAGAATATAACACAGAAGCTTTTGTACATTGCTTTATGGATGGTCGCGATACTGATCCTAAAAGTGGTAAAGGCTTTATTGAACAATTAGATACGTATACGCAAGGTACAACTACCAAAATTGCATCGCTTATTGGTCGTTACTACGCTATGGACCGAGATAAACGTTGGGAGCGTGTAAAAAAATCGTACGACTTGATGGTGAATGGTGTTGGTGAGCCTGCAACGGATATGGTTGCAGCTATGCAAGCTTCGTACGAGGCGGGTGTAACCGACGAATTTGTG
>JAGNPC010000369.1 GCA_017989795.1 Paludibacter sp.
CCGAAAAATTTATTTCTCCTTTTCCCCTTGAATGCGCATTTCCTCTATCTCTTCGGGCGATAGGATGCACGATTGCTGAAACGCCAACCTACTGTAATGTGCTTTGCCTTCGGCCTCGGATTTGTAACGGTTGGGAAATGACGCATTTTTTACAATGTGTGCATTTTCCTGATCAACCGAACGAGCATTATCATGCAAAAACACCACCGATTGCGGCGCTCTTGCCACCACCGAGTCGTCAAAAGCCCAAACAGCCGCTTCGTTGCTGCAATTAATTTCGGCTTGGTCGAAAATACGGTGTGCGCCACCAGCTGCAATTAACTTTGCCTGATTAAAGCAAAACGATTGCGCACTTTTTTTTGCTGTAACTTCAGCTGTGCCACACGCCACAATGGTTCTACAATCGGTAGTATGTTGGCCTTCTATAAAAAATCCTTCCTGCATCAGTTCGTGCAACTCGAAGTTTCTTCTCAAAAATGGCATGTCGACGATACCAATTCTCCATAGCTGTTCAATATTATCACGAAGCACCTGCAACAATCCTGTTTTCAAAGTACCATTTAGTACTGGCTCCAGATTTGGCAATTCTATACCATTGATATTTGCTCTTCGGTACAATGAATCTCTTGTTTCTTCAATTTTGTTCATACGTTTACTATTTTAATAATTTGACTTTAGTTATTTTATATACAAACCATTCGGTTGGCCGTGAATAAGTTCAATATTCTTATCGTAATTAATCACCCTATCACCCTCCAAGTCGAACACCATAAGCTCCGATATAGGCGAATCGTAGTCGAGACGTAACACATAATGTGTAAAATATCCAAAGCCAGCAACTCCGCCTAGATTTTTCTCAAAATGTGCTTGTATCTTATTTTTAATAAGTGCTTTAAATTCGAAATAGGGTAACTCTATGTCGGATTTTTCGAGCTGTATAAATCGCAAATTATGGGTACAGCAGCCCACAAATATTGGCGATGGAACTCTTCGTTGACACATAGCAGTAATGTAGGGTTTAAATGCTTCGCGCCCTTTGCTGCGGGCTTCGATTCGAGCAATAAGTTTATTTTTAGCAAAGGCAATATATGTTTCATCAATAGCAGCGTCAAGCTCCTTACGCGAAACCTGAATAGCACTTGCGAGCTTATCTTCTTGATGGAGAGGGATGTCTTCTCCTCTTATCCATTTGTCGAAGTTGCAATACCCATTACTCGGATTTTTGTAGTTCATAGCCATCACAATTTCTTTGCGTGTAAGAGGCACCTCTGCCATACGTTGTTTGATAAACATTGAAAGTGGTGTTTCCATTTTTTTTATGATTTTAAAATACCAATTTAATTTGTGTGAGTATTAATTTCTAAGCTACTTTAACTCCCGGATAAGATTATGTATTTCATCCGAAGCTGATAGAGCAAGCTCTTTATACGTTCTCTGAGCAGCAAAAAATGGAGCTGATATATGAGTGTTATTTCCAGTTTTCATTTTTTTAGATGTTTTATGGCACTGCAAACAAAATGTGGTAAAAGTATAACTGCTTAACGATGCCAAAACGGATTTAACGACAACCGCAGTTCCACCACAGTTGCATGGCTTGATAGCAGTAGGCTCTTGCGACCAAATACGCAGCAAAGCACCCAATGGCAAACAGCTTATACTTCCGGCAACCAAACAAGCTCTACTATAAAATAGAATAGCTCTTATAGGGATCATGAAATAGATGGGATTAGCTAAGATTTGTTCCCGTTTCTCCATTAACAGCGGTAAATGGTTAAAAAAGAGCGTATCAAACTCATTCGTTTGGTTATTTACAATAAGTATATTGTTTGTTAATTCATTCATTTCCATTATTTTTTAAATTTCCATTTGTTTTCCGTTAATATCAAACCGCAAACAAGTGTCTTTGGTGTCGAAAGGGCGATAGAGTTCGTAATACAGAATTTTTCCCCAAAGTTCTATTTCACCGTTGTTTTCTGTGTAATGATTGGTTATTAATTGGCGTAAATATTCAAAACTTTCATTCTCACTCAAATCGAATTGTTCAGGAAGTGGAAATTGAAATTTTAATTCTTTTAAAAATGCAAAAGCACTCATAGTCTTTTCTACTTCAAAAACAGGATTGACCCCGGGTTTATAACTTATTGCAAAATCGAGTGCTTTTTTTGCCAACTTCCAGGCAGCGTCGTCGGCAGTAAACTCGGCTAACTCCTGATCCGAAATTGCAAGTAAATTTAAGAAATCTTTATGCTCCAAAGTTGGTACTTTTTCGTTCGTACGAAACAGAGTAAAAAGCTTAGCTGCAAGGTACTTATTATTACTAAGTGAACGAATAGCCGCGTTCTCGTCAATCGAAAGCTCATTCATTTGCAATTTAATAATTTCATAAAATGGACGATGTTTTGCATGTTCTTGCTCTAATATAGCTATCTCTTCGTCGGTGTAATAGCATTTGGTACGATTATTTGTTTCCATAATTTATTTTTTTTAAATGGTAAATAGTAAATGAATAAATTGTAAATGTTTTCAGAATCCTAATTTGCAAACCTGACGTTTGTTCGAAATTTTTTCGCTTTCGCAAAAGCTAGTAAGTTTTTCGTATGATGGTTTATCGCCACTTAATACCTCTTCGGTAATGGTTTTACGCACGATATTATCGATTTCACCTCCCGAGAACTCAAACTTACGCGATAATTCCGCTGCCACATCACCGTCTACCCAGGGCATTTTCTCCATCCAGATTTTCTGGCGTTCGGCAGGTGTTGGTTTGCTAAACCGCAGCTTAAACAAGAACCGACGATCGAAAGCCGAATCGAAATTATTC
>JAGNPC010000370.1 GCA_017989795.1 Paludibacter sp.
GAATTGTAAGCACCGAAGATGCCGTGAAACATTATACCTTAGTTAAACACATTCTTGGCGACGAATGGCTCAATAATAGAATGTTCCGCATAGGTGCCAGCCGCCTAGCGAATAACCTCTTAAGCTCTATCGAAGGCAAAGAAGTAAAATACTTTTAGGCTATAAGTATTAAAACTATAAATTCATCACGATGTTAAAAATCTTTCGCGCATCGGCTGGTTCGGGTAAAACACATCGATTGACAGGTGAATTTATTCGGTTGCTTTTTAGTAAGGATAACGAACGTACGTATCGTCGTATTTTGGCAGTGACCTTTACAAACAAGGCTACCGACGAAATGAAATCGCGTATTCTCAAAGAGCTACACCTGCTTAGCATTGGTGCGCCGTCCGATTATCGTGCCGATTTAATGCAGCTCTATAAATTGAGCTCCGAGGCGGTGGATCACCGTGCGCGCAAAATACTTGTTGCTATTCTACACGATTATTCGTCGTTCTCTATCAGCACCATCGATAAGTTTTTTCAACAAGTAATTCGTGCTTTTGCACGCGAAATAGGCCTGCAAGGAGGCTATAACCTCGAACTCGATAGTGAAACCACTTTACAACAATCCATTGATAATTTGTTTTTGGACTTAAATAAAGCCGAAAATAAACAATTGCTGCACTGGTTAACAAGTTATGCTGAGGAGCGCATAGAGCAATCCGAAAATTGGAATCCCCGTCGTAATATCGAAAGTTTAGGCTACGAAATTTTTAAAGAGAGCTATCAAAATAAGGCTGAAGAAACCAACCGAAAACTCCATGATAGGGAGTTCCTGACGAGCTACCGAGCTAAGTTGCGCAAAACGCAAGTGGATTTCGAATTGCAGGTGAAAACGCTGGCTCAGCAAACGCTATCAATAATTACAGATGCTGGCCTCACGCCCGATAGTTTTAAGGGTGGTTCAAGGTCGCCGGTGCAATGGCTCCCGAAATTTGCTGCTGGCCGATTTGAGTTGAAAGATACCTTTATTGTCCTTGCCGACGAAGTTGGTAATTGCTATGGTAAAACAACCCCGAAGAGTGTCATTGCAGCTATCGAAGGTATTTATCATGCAGGTTTTCAGCAAAATATTATTCGCATTATTGAGCTTCTACAAAAAGATATTATTTTTTATAATTCGGCTGGGATAATATTAAAGTATATCAATACTTTGGGTATATTGTCCGACTTGGCCATGCAGATTAAAAAACTCACCGACGAGCAAAATACCATGCTTATTTCGGATACCAACATGCTGCTCAATCGGATTATCGATAATTCGGATACGCCTTTTGTGTACGAAAAAACAGGAATCACTATCAATCATTTTATGATTGATGAATTTCAGGATACTTCGACATTGCAATGGAAAAATTTTTTGCCATTGATAACGAATAGCTTAGCTTCGGATCAATTGAATTTGGTGGTTGGCGATGTAAAACAAAGTATTTACCGCTGGCGCAATTCCGACTGGAAACTACTCGATGAAAATGTGATGCACGATTTTAGACCTGAACAGTTGGAAGAAATTAGCTTGGATACGAACTGGCGAAGCGATAAAAATATCATTGCTTTTAATAATGAGTTTTTTAAAGAGGCGGCGGTGTTGCTTCAACATAAATTAAATACTACAATTCACACGGCACTTCCTCTTTATCCCGAACTGAAAAAACACACGGAGCGTATTTTACATGCTTATGGGCATTTGTTTCAAAAAGCTTCGCCTAAAGCGGGAGTGGGGCAGGTAAAGTTTTGCTTTTTGGAGCGCGACGAAAACGAAGATGGTTGGAAAGCTGAAAGTTTAAAAAGACTGCCTGCCCTGCTCGAAGATTTGCAAGAACGTGGTTACAAGCCTTGCGATGTAGCCATATTGGTGAAGAAAAATTCGGAAGCGAGTGCTGTTATTCAAACATTGCTAAGCTACAAAATGTCTGATGATGCTTTGCCGCATTGCAGTTACAATGTGATGGGTAGCGAAGGTTTATTGATAGCTTCGGCAGCAGCTGTACGCTTTATTACGGCGTTGCTTAAAACCATGTTGCGCGAGAATGATGCTGTTAATCGAACGATTTTAAATTATGAATATGCGCTTGCGTCACTTAAATTATCGTCGGATGAGGCTTTAAAGGCAAGTTTTAGCTCTACTGCCGTTGAAGGTTCGTTCTCTCATTTATTTACAGATGATCAAAATGCTGCGTTGGCGCGTATCAAAAATTCATCGGTGTATGAGTTGGTCGAAAATGTGATTTCAATTTTCAACTTAGGTAGTTGGTATAATGAATCGGCTTTTGTGCAAGGCTTTCAGGATGTGGTGTATAAATACAGCAACGGCAAAAATACCGACATACATAGTTTTATTAAATGGTGGGACAAAACAGGTTATAAACAGAGTATAGCTACTCCCGAAAATGTGGATGCTTTCCGGGTAATGACAATTCATAAATCGAAAGGATTGGACTTTAAGGCTGTAGTGATGCCTTTTTGCGATTGGGATTTGTCGCAAAAGAACTCATTTAACAAAAACTTTTTGTGGACAGAGCCCGCGCATGCTCCCTTTAATGAATTGCCGCTGCTACCCGTAGAGTTTAGCTCTAAGTTGGCGCAATCAATTTTTGCTCCGCAATACTTTGATGAATTGATGCATCAGCTTATTGATAACTTGAATGTGGCGTATGTGGCTTTTACTCGCGCCAAACACGAACTTATTTGCTTTGCTCCAAAGCCTGAGAAAGAGCCCGACACGGTAGAGAAAATCAGTAAACTTTCGGAATTGCTTTACTTGCTTTTTGGTAGTAG
>JAGNPC010000070.1 GCA_017989795.1 Paludibacter sp.
AGCAAAAACATCGTAATTAAGCTGCCCTTTGCTACGAACTCGTCGATAGAGCTGGTTCACTTTGCAGTGATGGGTTTGGAGCGAATTTTTAAGGCGGGCTATGGCTACAAAAAAGCGGGGGTTATAGTGAGCGACTTTACGCCCGAAAGTAATCAGCAGCTCAAGCTGTTTGACAACCGTAATGTGAAGCACATTCAGCTGATGAAGGCTGTGGACAAGCTAAATAACTCGATTGGCCAACAGAAGGTGCGCCTTGCAGCTCAAGACCCGGGCCGCGTTTGGAAAATGAAACAGGAACAGCTATCGCCACGATACACAACTAACTTGAATGAAATAATTACGGTGAAAAGCTAGGCTAACAAGTAGGCACCTTATTATCAATTATAAAATGCACTCTGATACTATTCAGGGTGCATTTTTTATTGTTTCCTATCCCCAGTGGCCATTTCTTCGGATAAGAAATGCTCCAACTGTTCGGGTTTTACATTACTCGTAAGTTGACCATTAATAGCCCACGAAATATGGCCCGTTTCTTCGCTAATTACGATAGCAATAGCATCGGTATTTTCGGTAATACCTAATGCTGCACGGTGACGTAAGCCCAAGCGTTTAGGAATGGATTGATTTTTTGAAATAGGTAAAATACAGGCTGCTGCTTTAATACCTTTGTTGGTAATAATCATAGCGCCATCGTGAAGTGGACTATTTTTAAAAAAAATATTTTCAATTAATCGAGAACTGATAGTAGCGTTGAGTTGTTCTCCCGATTGAATGTAAAAGTCCAAATCAAAGTTTCGGGCAATTACAATTAACCCACCTGTCGACGTTTTGGACAAAGCACGACAAGCAAGTACAAGTTGCAATAGATGTAAATCTGTATCTTTATTTTGAGATGTTTCGGACGAAAGAACACGCTTGAGGTAGGTTAATAAACTCCACTTCTGATGCGAACCAATTTTCGAGAAAAAACGCCGCAATTCATCCTGAAAAAGCACAATAATGGCAAACGCGCCAACACTTACAATACGGTCGAGGATACCACCAAGCAACTCCATTTTAAAAACATAGCTAACTAATATCCAGCATATTAAAAACGCAAGAACACCAAGAAATAAATTTACGGCACCCGTTCTTTTCAATAATTTATACAACTGATAAAGCAAAACTGCTACCAGAAAAATATCAATTATATCTTTTATCGAAATTTCAAATCCCATTGTGTATAGTTTATTTTTTGTCGTTTATTTTTGTCGTTTATTTTCGTCGTTTATCTTCGTAATTGCTCGTAAATTGTTATCACCTCACGCGCTTCTTTTACATCGTGCACCCGCAAAATAGATGCACCTTGCTGCAAAGCCGCTATATGGATAGCCGTAGTGCCATTGAGAGCGTTTTCTGCATCCGTTTCGAGCAACTTATATATCATTGATTTACGCGAAACACCAACTAAAATTGGTGCATTTATCTGTTGAAATAGCGATAAGTTTTTAAGAAGCGTATAGTTTTGTTCGAGCGACTTAGCAAAACCAAAGCCAGGATCTATCACCACGTCTTTCACTCCAAGCAATCGGAGTATCTGTACTTTCCGCTGCAACTCTCCCATCACATCCACCACAATATTATCATATTTACAGTTCCTTTGCATAGTTTGTGGATTGCCACGCATATGCATCAAAACATAAGCCACACCCAATTGCGCTATGGTACCAAACATTTTAATATCGAGATCACCGCCACCAATATCGTTGATCATACCAACGCCAAAATTAGTTACTACATGCTTAGCCACCGAAGCCCTAAACGTATCTACAGACAATGCTAAATGAGGAAATTTTGCAACAATAGGTTCTAATACAACAGACAATCTTTTCAATTCCTCTCGTTCCGAAATATGTTCGGCAGAAGGTCTGCTCGAATAAGCGCCAATATCCAAAATATCCATTCCTTGCTCTATCATTTGCTCTATACGCAGCAACATACTATCGGCATCAACAATTCTGCTCTCAATGTAAAACGAATCAGGTGTTGCGTTCAAAATCCCCATTATCAATGGTTTTCCTGTCGATAGCAATTTATTGTTGTAATTAATTGTCATGGTAAAATGAAAATATTTTATCTGCAAAAATAAGAAAAATACTGATAGAACGTTATTAAAATAATGTCAGCTATCAAATCAAAAAAAGCACATTGATTAAATACAATATTATCTATTTGACTGTTAGATAATTACATGATATTGAAAATTAAATATAACTTTAATGTATTTGAGTTCGATTTTCATCAAACTCAATTCAGAACATGATGAATAAATAATAATGCATCATTTAAATAACAAAAATCACATAACGATAAGCATTTGTGGGAAATATTTCTTATTTTTGCGCTAAATATAATGTGGTTAACACAAGGCTCACAAGTTAGTTTCGCATTTTTATATAAATAATTGAAATAAACGATTGAAATATAAGGCAATATGAACATGAAAGCATTAACAAAAATTGCTGTTTTTACACTGGTGATAGTTGCAGCTTTTGCATTTGGAAAAAAAGGCAAAAACACTTCAGGCGTAACTGGCTGGAATTACAACGACCCTAAAGGGACTGATTTTGTAGTTAAAACGGGCCTTAAAAGCCAGAATCCTCCGGGAATGATTGCCATAGAAGGTGGATCGTTTACCATTGGTGAGAGAGCTGAATTTGTAACACAAGTGCGCGACAATCGCCAACGAAGAATCACTGTGAGCTCGTTCTACATGGATCAATACGAAATACGTAACGTTGATTGGCGCGAATACACCCATTGGATGAAAATGGTTTTTGGAAAATCGAAACCTGAACTCGTAAAACGTGCTCAACCCGATGTAAATACGTGGCGCGAACAACTGGCTTACAACGAACCTTACTTGCAAAACTACTTTACACACCCTTCATTCAACGATTATCCAATTGTAGGTGTTACTTGGGAACAGGCTGTTGATTACAGTGCATGGCGTACCGATCGTGTTAACGAGTTAGCATTGATTAAAGCAGGAATTATTGCAGCGCCCGAATTTAAACAACTCGAAACATTATCATACGACTCAATACGCACAAGTTTTATTTTTAACACACAAAAATATTTACACCAAAACGCATACAACCCCAAAGCAGGTAAAGTAGGTGCAAAAAGAACTAGCAAAGTGGATATGGCCGATGGTATTATGTTTTCGGACTACCGACTACCTACAGAAGCCGAATGGGAATATGCTGCTTACGCTATTACGCAAGATAAAAATGATATGACTTTTGAAGGCAAAGTTTATCCATGGGCTGGACAACACACACGTAATACAGAACGAAAAAACAGAGGTCAAATTCAAGCTAACTACGTACGTGGACGAGGTGACATGGGTACCTCAGGTAGAGCCAATGACCGTGCAACAATTACAGCAGCTGTAAACGCCTATTTCCCGAACGACTATGGATTATACAACATGGCAGGAAACGTAAACGAGTGGGTATTGGATGTTTACCGTCCTTCAAGTTTCGATGATGTAGCCGAGTATAACTCATTTAGAGGTAATGTTTATGTAAAAAACAGAGTGGATAGCAAAGATGAAATTGGTCGCGATGTATTTGGCGTCGACTCCTTAGGTAGAGTGGCCATAGAGGTTATCGAAGACCTTAGAAACTTTAAAGATCCAGATCCACAATCGAATATCTTTACTGACACACTTGACATTAGCGATGTGCTACGTCCCGTAATCAATGAACGCTCACGCATTTACAAAGGTGGATCATGGAAAGACCGTGTATATTGGTTAAATCCTTCTACTCGCCGCTTTTTAGATCAACGACATTCAGCTAATGACATTGGTTTCCGTTGTGCTATGAGTATGATTGGCGATGTTCAAGTTTTCAAAAAGAAAAAGAAATAGGCTTCTTTAGATAAAAATGATAGGCACTTGCTCCTTTAAAAGGAACAAGTGCTTTTTTTAGCTAATTTATAAACTCAGTATCAACGAATTTTTGTAAATTTGCAAACTGTACACAAAAAAAATGATTATTAATTACTTCGCACACATAAAAAGATGAAAAGAACTATTATTGCCGATGCCCTAAAAAGCACAGAATATGGCAAAAGCATTAACATTAAAGGCTGGGTACGCACTCGCAGAGGAAATAAAAATGTAAGTTTCATTGCCCTAAATGATGGGTCAATTATTCATAGCATTCAAGTGGTAGCCGATAATGAGAAGTTCGGCGAAGATTTTTTAAAACCAATCACAACGGGAGCTTGTATCAGCATTACTGGTATTTTGGTTGAGTCGATGGGAAAAGGACAGTCGGTAGAAATACAGGCCGAAGAAATTGAAATTTATGGAGCTGCCGATCCCGAAACATACCCTTTACAGAAAAAAGGACATACCTTAGAATTTTTACGCGAGATAGCTCACTTACGTCCACGTACCAATACTTTTGGTGCCATCCTTCGCATACGCCACCACATGGCGCAGGCAGTACACCGCTTTTTTCATGATAAAGGCTTCTTTTATGTACATACGCCAATTATTACTGGCTCCGATTGCGAAGGTGCAGGCCAAATGTTTCAGGTTACTACACTCAATATGTACGACTTGAAAAAAGATGAGTCTGGCTCCATTGATTATAGTCGCGATTTTTTTGGAAAGCAAACAAGCCTAACCGTTTCGGGGCAGCTCGAAGGTGAGTTAGCTGCTATGGCTTTGGGTGCTATTTACACTTTCGGTCCTACATTCCGCGCCGAAAACTCAAACACACCTCGTCACCTTGCCGAGTTTTGGATGATTGAGCCCGAAGTTGCATTCAACGAAATAGAAGAAAACATGCAATTGGCGCAAGATTTTATTCAATACTGTATTCGTTGGGCACTTGATAACTGTAAAGACGACCTAAATTTTTTGAGCGAAATGTACGACAAGGAATTGTACGAACGCTTGAATTTTGTAGTTGATAATGATTTTAAACGCCTAACCTATACCGAAGGTGTGCAGATATTAAAAGAGGCTGTGGCTAATGGCTACAAATTCGAGTTCCCAGTTGATTGGGGTACCGACTTACAATCGGAGCACGAACGATATTTGGTAGAGCAACATTTCAAGAAACCAGTTATTTTAACTGATTATCCAAAAGAAATAAAATCGTTTTATATGAAACAAAACGAGGATGGCAAAACCGTACGTGCCATGGATGTATTATTTCCGAAAATTGGCGAAATTATTGGCGGTTCGCAACGTGAAGAGAATTACGAAAAACTACGTGCACGCGCCCTTGAAATGGATGTTCCTGAAAAAGACATTTGGTGGTACCTCGAAACTCGTAAATTTGGTACTGCACCGCATGCTGGTTTCGGTTTAGGATTTGAGCGTTTGCTCTTATTCGTAACAGGTATGGCCAACATTCGTGATGTGATTCCTTTTCCACGCACACCGAACAATGCTGACTTTTAATTTGTTTGACAAATTGCATTTCGTGTTTTGCAAACAAATAATTGAAATACATCACATAAAAACGCTAAAATACACAATATAATAATGGCTAATACAACTAAAACTGAAGTTGGAAACGTAGTAATTCGATTTACTGGCGATTCTGGCGATGGTATGCAGCTTACAGGAACCTTGTTCTCCAACCTGTCGGCTATTTTAGGGAACGAGATTTTGACTTTTCCTGATTTCCCTTCCGAAATCCGTGCACCTCAAGGTACACTGGGTGGAGTTTCGGGTTTTCAAGTGAACCTTGGATCGTCAAAGATATACACACCTGGCGATGATGCCGATGTAATGATAGCAATGAACCCTGCTGCATTGAAAGTAAATGCTAAAGGCATCAAAAAAAATGCGGTATTAATTATCGATACGGATTCGTTTCAAAAATCAGACTTAGAAAAGGCTGGTTTCACTACCGATAACCCATTCGCTGAACTAAATCTTTCGGATACCATACAGATTATACCTGCTGCGCTTACTTCGTTAACAGTGGCTAGCCTCGAAGGCTCAGGGCTCGATAACAAATCTATTTTACGAAGCAAAAACATGTTTGCCCTCGGATTAGTTTGTTGGTTATTTAATCGTGATATTGATCAAGCTATACATTTTTTACAAAATAAATTCAGCAAAAAACAATCCATCCTTGACGCTAATATTAAAGTGTTAACTGATGGTTTTAATTACGGACATAATTTACATTTAGCAGTTTCAACCTTTATTGTTGATAAATCGGCCGATGTAAGCAAAGGTAAATACACCAGTATCAACGGTAACAAAGCTACTGCTTGGGGCTTAATAGCTGCTGCTCAAAAAGCTGGTTTACAGTTATTTCTAGGCAGTTACCCTATCACTCCTGCTACCGATATTATGCACGAACTTGCCAACCGCAAGGATATGGGTGTGAAGGTAGTACAAGCAGAAGATGAAATTGCAGGAATAACAACTGCCTTGGGTGCTTCATTTGCTGGCTCATTGGCTGTTACCAATACTTCTGGGCCAGGCTTAGCCTTAAAGTCGGAAGCAATAGGCTTGGCTGTAATGGCCGAATTACCAATCGTTATTATTGATGTAATGCGTGGTGGCCCATCAACTGGGTTACCTACAAAAACGGAGCAAACAGACTTATTGCAAGCACTATACGGCCGAAATGGTGAATCGCCTGCAGTAGTTATTGCGGCGAACACACCCGACGATTGTTTTCATTATGCTTATATGTCGGCTAAAATTGCGTTAGAACACATGACACCAGTCATTTTGCTTACAGACTCATACATTGGTAATGGTTCATCACTTTGGAAACTACCGAAGCTTGCTGAATTACCTGCAATAACACCAAACTTTGTAAAGACAGGCATGGAAGGTGTAAAGGTAACCTCACGCGACCCTGAGACATTGGCGCGTTACTGGGCAGTACCAGGCATGGAAGGCTTCAATCAACGAAATGGTGGCTTGGAAAAAGATTTTACGACAGGTGCCATTTCTACAGATCCTATCAATCACCAAAAAATGGTGGATACGCGTCAAGCAAAAATTAATTACATCAGCAATGTAATTCCGGAAATTAAAGTGGAAGGAAGCGCTGATGCTGATACGTTGGTAATAAGCTGGGGTTCAACGCACGGACATACAATGACTGCTGTGAAAAACCTCAACGAAGCTGGACAAAAAGTGGCATTGGCGCACTTTAACTACATACATCCACTACCTAAAAACACGGAAGAAGTAATTCGATCGTACAAAAAAGTATTGGTATGTGAATTAAATAGCGGTCAGTTTGCTACTTACTTGCGCTCAAAAGTTCCAGGCGAATATCTTCAGTTTAATAAAGTGCAAGGTATGCCTTTCAACGTAAATGAACTCGAAGAGGCTATTATGAAAACAGTGAATATTTAGTTTCAGTTAATAGTTTGCAGTCCCGATAAATCGGGATCTTCGTTTCACTTCGATTTGCAGTTAATAGTATATAGTAAATGAAAAAATAGTAAATAATACAATGGAAACAACAATAAAACAACAATATACTGCCAAGGATTTTAAAAGCGATCAATACGTTCGCTGGTGTCCTGGATGTGGCGATTATGCCCTACTCAATACCTTACAAAAAGTAATGGCTGAACTAGGTGTAGCTCCTCACAATGTAGCTACCATTTCGGGTATTGGCTGCTCTTCGCGCTTACCTTACTACACTTCGGGCTATGGTTTTCATACCATTCACGGACGTGGAGCGGCTGTAGCTACAGGCGTAAAAGTGGCGAACCCAGAACTAACCGTATGGCAAATTACAGGCGATGGCGATTGCTTAGCCATTGGGGGTAATCACTTTATTCACAGCGTACGCCGCAATGTGGATATTAATGTGCTTTTGTTCAACAACCAGATTTATGGTTTAACAAAAGGGCAATTTTCGCCAACAACAAAAAAAGGTTTTGTTACTAAATCATCGCCATTCGGAACGGTTGAACGTCCATTCCGTCCGGCTGAGTTGACTTTTGGAGCCCGTGGCACCTTTTTCGGTCGCGTATTGGATGTAGATCTTAAATCGTCGTATGCTACCATGATAGCAGCCGCTGCACACAAAGGCACATCAATTATTGAATGCTTGGTAAACTGTGTTATTTTCAACGATGGTGCTCACAGCTGGCTCTCTGAAAAAGAAAACCGCTACGACAGAGTAATCATTTTGGAACATGGCAAATCTATGATTTTTGGCAAAAACAGCGACAAAGGGCTTGTTGCCGATGGTTTTAACCTGAAAGTGGTTACGCTTGGCGAAAACGGCATTACTGAGGCCGATTTATTGGTGCACGATGCGAAATGCGAAGACACCACCTTGCAAATGAAGTTGGCATTGATGGAAGGCCCCGAATTTCCAGTGGCACTTGGCGTCATTCGCGACGTGGAAGCCGACACCTACGATGCTGAAACCGAACAACAAATAGCCGACGTGCAAGCCAAATCGAAAATTAAAACTTTCGACGAGCTAATTGACTCGCTTGAGCAATGGGAAATGTAGA
>JAGNPC010000371.1 GCA_017989795.1 Paludibacter sp.
AAAAAGAAAATTGATGAAATGAGTGAAAAATTATTGAAGAACAACTAAATTTTATACCATGAACATACAAAAATTGAATACTACTCTTTTTTTAGTTTTGCTTATTTTGCTGATGGTGGCCTGTAAGAGTAAAACTGCCTTGCTTCAAAAGCCTTCGTTAAAAATTGACCATAAACTAAGCGAATTGGTGCGAGGTGTTCAAAAAGCACAACCTGCATTCTCAACTGTCAATGTAAGCAAAATGTCGGCAAGCATTGAACTGGGTGGGCGAAGCTATAGCTCTCAGGCCAGCTGTAAAATGAAAATGGACTCCTGCATTCACGTTTCCATTCAACCTATGTTAGGCATTGAAATGTTTAAGTTGGAGATTGATAAAGACTCGATACGTGCTTTCGATAAGTTTAATAAGAAAATGTATTTGATGAGTTTTGATAACTTGAAACAGAAATTAAATGTGTCTGTCAGCTTCAATGATTTACAATCCATCCTTTCGAATCGGTTTTTTACCGTTGGCAGTTCAGAGCCAAACCTGCAAGCCTGTAAACTTGCAGCTACCGAAAAGAATTTAGCCGCTATCGACTATCAAGCTGGTATTTTACAGCAAAAAACGCTGATTAACGCCTCTAATCGCATTGCAGAGCTGCAAGTAAAATCAACCACTTCGGATTACGCTATGACTGTACTTTATGCCGACTTCAGACAGCTCGACAAGCTTTTGTTCCCCCAGCAAATTGGCCTAAATGCCAAAGTGGGAAGACGTATTGTCAACGTAGATTTTAAAATCAGTAAAGCGGTTTTCGACACCCCACTCAATTTCAGCTCTATTGACCGCTCAAAATTCAGCAAAGGAGATATTAATCAATTGATAAAGAAATAGTTAATATTTTGAGCTTGTTGTGTATTCAAGCTAAATTTTGCCTAATTTGAATTTCCAATTCAAGCCATTTACATATTTAACACGTAAAAAGTGTGCTGGCACTACACTTTTTACACGTAAAAAGTGTATATTTGCATCACTTTTTACAACTTAACGTTATGTATAGAGATAAACTGATAGAATTAAAGCAATGGCAAATAAGTTCGATGCGCAAACCATTAATTGTGCGTGGAGCTCGACAGGTTGGTAAAACCTGGTTGCTTAAAGAGTTTGGTAAAGCTTGTTACAAGCAGTGTGTCTACGTTAATTTCGAAGATTCACCTCATTTACAGGTATTATTTAAAGCTGATTTTAATATAAAGAGAATAATTTCAACCTTAGAAATTACGACTAAAATAAGTATTGTCCCTAACGAAACATTGTTGATTTTTGATGAAATTCAGGCAGCTGATAGAGGGATAACCGTTTTAAAGTATTTCTGCGAAAATGCGCCCGAATACCATGTTGTGGCGGCTGGTTCATTACTTGGCATAGCATTTCATAAGCATGAATCCTTTCCTGTGGGTAAAGTAGATTTTTTGGACTTACAACCCATGTCGTTTTCCGAATTTTTAGGAGCGATAGGTGAAGATGGATTAAAAAATGCGATACAACAGCACGACTGGGCGCTATTGTCGGTATTTAGAACGAAGTTAAATGAAATTTTACGTTATTATTTCTTTGTAGGTGGATTGCCCGAAGTAGTTCAGACGTATATCGAAACAAACGATTTTCAAAAAGTAAGGTTTGTTCAAAATAGGATTTTACTATCGTACGAAGGTGATTTTTCGAAACATGCACCGCTCGAAATTGTTCCCCGAATCCGCATGGTGTGGCAAAGTATTGTATCGCAGCTTGCAAAGGAAAATAAAAAGTTTATTTATGGCCAGATTAGAGAGGGAGCACGCACTAAAGACTTTGAGCTGGCTATACAATGGCTTACTGATGCCGGATTGCTTGTGAAATGTCATCGAATAAGTAAACCTGAGATGCCTTTAGTTGCTTTTCAAGATTTAAGTTCGTTTAAGCTGTTTTTGCACGATACGGGCCTGTTATTAGCAATGGCGAATATTGATGTTGCAAATTTGTTAAACGGCGATTCGCTAATGCAACAATACAACGGAGCTATTGCTGAGCAATTTGTAATGCAGCAATTACGATTGAAAAGCAATCGGTTTATTGGTTATTGGACCAATGATAGAAGCACCTCGGAGGTTGATTTTGTAATTCAAACGGACGGTAAAATTAGTCCAATTGAAGTAAAATCGGGAGAGAACTTGCGAGCAAAAAGTTTCAAGCTTTTCTGCCAGAAATACAATCCAAGCGAGGCGGTTCGCACGTCGATGGCCGACTATAAAGTTGAAAGCTGGATGACGAATCTACCACTTTGGGGTATGGAGACAATTTGAGAAAAATGATTCTTTCTCTGCAAATAAATTTTTTAATTTTGTAGTTCAGAATTGAGATATGTACTACCTTTGTATACTTGCAATTTTTTTTGATGTAATTAAAGATATAAAAGAATGAATTTAGACTTTAGAAAAATACTTCTGCCCTTGCTGCTATTCCTTGTATTTCAGGTTGGTGCACAAAGCGTAAAAGAACTCGAAACACAACGAAAACAAGCACTTAAGCAGCTTGAGTCGACGAACAAGATGCTTAACGAGACTAAAAAGTCGCAGAAAAGTTCGCTCAATAAGCTTACTATTATCAATAATAACATCAACGAACGTAAAAATCTTATCAAGTCGATAAGCTCTGAGATTGTAGAGCTCGATACCGAAGTGGATCGTTTAGGGCAGGAGAAACGCATACTCGAAAATAGGCTTATCAGCTTAAAAAAAGATTATGCACGCCTTATTCAGGAGTCGTCGGCCAATAGAAGTGTTTATTCCAAAAT
>JAGNPC010000372.1 GCA_017989795.1 Paludibacter sp.
CACTACCTACACTGTTATACCCACTCGTATGTGAATCAACCTTAGAGGGCCAAACCATTGGTAAAAAACTAACAAAAATAAAAGTTGTAAAAATTGACGGTTATCAAGCAAGTTTTTTCGATTATTTCGTGCGATGGATATTTGCAATTGTTGATATTCAAATGGCTTTTATTCCCGGAGTTATTTCGATGATTGTGACTAAGCACACACAGCGATTAGGCGATTTGGCGGCAGGAACAGCAGTCATTACCGAAAAAAAGAAATACAATATTAATCAGAGTATTTTAATGGAAGTGGCTGAGGATTATGTGCCTCATTTTTCGCGAAATCAGGTGATGCTTTTTTCGGATAATGATATCCGCATTATCAAAGAAAATTATGAATTATCGAAGCGAAGTACTAATACCGATTTGCTTTTGAAAATTTCAAACAAAGTGTGTTCGGTGATTCAATTACCAAACTCTTTCAATACTCATCAGGTACTTATTGAAACCTTATTGAAAGATTATAATTATCATACGGCAAACTAACATAAAATTATTACTTAAATAAGTGCCTCAACGTAGTAATAAATCATAAAGCCAGCAATTATTAGCTTCGAAACTGTTCCGACAACAAACCCAATAAATGCCCCAAAGGCTGCTTTCAACGCTTCGGTGTTGTTTTTGTTGGCTGATAATTCGCCAATAAACGCCCCAATAAAAGGACCGAACACGATTCCAACTGGTCCAAAAAACATGCCCACGAGTATGCCAATCGTACTTCCCCACATGCCTTGTTTGCTTCCTCCAAACTTTTTGGTGCCCCAGATAGGAATAAATGCGTCGAGTACTTGAATTAGTATCACAATGATAGCCCAGTAAATTAGAAAATTGGTGCTAAACTGTACTTTGTCGGTAAAATGGAGTACCAACAGTCCCACATAACTCAATGGTGGCCCAGGTAATACTGGTAATATGGATCCTAAAAATCCGATAACTATTAAAATGCCTGCAACTATGATTAAAAAAAGATCCATTGATGTTCGTTTTTTAGCAATTCTACTTCGAATATTTTACCGTTTTTATTTATCAAACAAAATAATGGGTGTTTTGTTAATTCAGTTTTTTTTTGATTGTGTTATTGTAAAATAAAAAACTCTCGTTGAGCATTTCAACGAGAGTTTTTGTTTATAGCAGCAAGTTTCTTACTTTTTAGCTGGTTTGTACAAGTGCGACGAATGTCCGTAGAACAGTTCGGCTGCTTCCATCACCGTTTCCGATAGGGTTGGGTGAGGGTGGATGGTAAGTGCTAAGTCCTTCACTGTGGCACCCATTTCAATCGCAAGTACTGCTTCAGCTATCATCTCACCCGCTCCCGGGCCACATAAGCCAATGCCTAATACGCGCTCTGTTTCAGGATCAACCAGTATTTTGGTTAAACCATCGCTGCGGTCGAGTGTAGTGGCACGTCCGCTTGCTGCCCACGGAAATTTAGCTACTTCATACTTGATACCTTTGGCTGTAGCGGTGTTTTCGTTGAGGCCAGCCCACGCTATTTCGGGGTCGGTAAATACAACAGCGGGTATAGCCAATGGCTCAAAGGCTACTTTTTTACCCAGAATCGCATCTACAGCTACGCGTGCTTCGTGCGATGCTTTGTGTGCCAACATAGGTTCGCCCACAATATCACCAATGGCATAAATATGCTCGTCGTTTGTTTTTAAGCTGCTATCAGCTACAATCCAGCCGCGCTCGTTTACTTGTACTTGTGTATTTTCGAGCCCTAGGCCAGCTGTGTGTGGCTTCCGACCAATGGACATCAACACATAATCGTAGGCTTGCTCTTCCACTACACCTTCTTTGTTCTCAATTTTCACGGTCAATCCATCGGCCACTTCTTTTATTTCGGTAACCTTGGATTGTAACATGATTTTATCGAACGAATGATCTAGGCGCTTCTTTAAATGAGAAACTAAATCCTGATCGGCTCCCGGAAGTATGCGATCCATAAACTCTACCACCGATACTTTGGTACCTAATGCTGCATAAACCGATCCAAGTTCCAACCCAATGTATCCACCACCAACTACCAATAAGCTTTTAGGTATGGTTGGTAAATCGAGTGCGGTTGTTGAATTCAACAGGCGGCTGCTGTCTATTTGTAGCGAAGGTACGGTTGCAATAACCGACCCAATGGCGATGATGGCTTTGTCGTACGCTATTTCGAGCAAGGTCCCATCGGGTTGCGTAACTACGATGCTTTTGGAGCTTGCAAATTTAGCTCTACCTTGCACAAAATTTATTTTGCGCTGTTTGCTTAATACGCCAAGCCCACCTGTGAGCTTATTGACTACTTTATTTTTGAAAGCGCGCAATTGATCTATGTCAATAGTGGGCTCACCAAAATCGACACCCCATGCTTTTGCTTCTTTTGTTTCGTTGATTAGCTTTGCTACATGTAGCAGAGCTTTGGATGGAATACAGCCACGATACAGACACACGCCTCCTGGATTTTTCTCTAAATCAACCAGAGTTACGTTCATGCCCATGTCGGCTGCATAAAACGCGGCCGCATATCCGCCCGGTCCTCCACCTATTACGACGAGCCCCCTAGCCCCCACAGGGGGAACAAGATTGCTTTTTGTATTATTTTCTGTTTTATTATTCATATTAATATTTTTGTACTCCATTTTCTGAATTTTGGAGAATCACTTTTAAATCAAGAAACGTTATAAATACCTGGTCTTAATCCCCCCTTCGGGGGTTAGGGGGCTTTATCCTTCCACCACCAACTTCATCGGATTTTCGATGGTATCAATAATCCATCTCAAGAA
>JAGNPC010000373.1 GCA_017989795.1 Paludibacter sp.
AGTAAAGCGGCTTGATTGGCCGTGACTGTAGTGGTCATGAATAAATACTTGGTAGCCCATTTTGAGAAAATAATAAGCTAGCTCTTTATATTTTTCTTTGCGTTCGGTATAGCCATGCGACACTACTATGTTTGCGCGGGCACTATCTTGGAGGTAGTAGTTGTAAGCTATGGAGTGGCCATTGTTAGTAAAACTTCCTTTGTTCTCAAGGCTGTCGGTAAGTTTTAATACCCTGTTTTTCATGTTTATGGCATAGTTCTTTTCGGATATATAAAAAGTGGCTGTACTGTCGGTTGTTGATAAAACTTCGAGTTTTTCTTTGTTGTTTGTATAGTTGTATGTCAAATTGTAAATGGTAATATAGATGGCTAGAAAGCCTATTATTACACAAGCGGAAAGAATGAATTTTTTCATGTTTTTACGTTAGCAGATTTTATGCAAACATATAATAAGTTTGGTATATATGCAATTGTTTTTGAATGAAAATGCGAGATAATTCCAAATTATATAAAAATTTAGAATTATCTCGCAAAATAGTGTTGTTTAAAAGTGTATCTGATCTTAAACGTCTTTTTTGTTGTGTTTAAGTACTTTTGCGTCGGTATAAAAGAAAATCTCTTCGGCAATATTGCTACAGTGGTCGCCAATGCGTTCCAGTTTTCGGAAAATATTCATTAACTCCAAACACTCGTAGGTACGATCTGGATTCTTTTTAATATAATCAGCAATAATATGTGCTGCATTTTTATTAATCTCGTCCACCATATAATCTTCGCTGAAAATAGCTGCGGCAGCTTGAGGTTTTTCGTTTTCGAAGGCATCCAAACCCAAAGCAAGCATTTTGTTCACTTGTTTAATCATGTCGTTCAGTTTGCTGTCGCTAATAAGCTCGGCATCAACTATCAACGATGGGTTGGCAATAAGTGTACGTGCAATGCCGTACGCAAAGTCGGCAATGCGCTCCAGGTTGGAGTTTATTTTTAGAATAGCCAATACAAAGCGCAAGTCTATAGCTACAGGTTGATGTAGTGCTATGATATTCTCACACTCGCTATCAATTTTTAGTTCGTATGCATCTACTTTACGCTCGCGCATAGATACTTGCATAGCTTGTTCTTTGTTGAACGAAAGAATAGCTTCGCCAGAATTGTAAACCTGCGATACTGTTAAGCGCCACATTTCAATAATGTCTTGTCGGAGCGAATTGATTTCTTGTTCTAAGTGTCTCATATTAGTTGACCTCCATGTTCCCTTTTAAGGGATTTGATGTTAGTATTTTTATTTGAACTGTTTTTTTTAATAATAAGTGCATTTTGTGTTTGTTGATTCGATAATTGAATCAAAGTTTTTCAACCAAATCTACCCGTAATATAGTTTTGTGTTGATATTTCAGCTGGGTTTGTGAAAATTTTAGTTGTTGTGTCAAATTCTATCAATTCACCTAAATAGAAATAGGCAGTTTTATCGCTCACACGAGATGCTTGTTGCATGTTGTGCGTAACTATCATAATGGTATAATCTTTTTTCAACTCGTGAATAAGCTCTTCAATTTTTGCTGTCGAAATTGGATCGAGAGCTGATGCTGGTTCGTCCATCAATACTACTTTTGGCGAAATGGCCAAGGTACGAGCTATACACAATCGCTGCTGCTGACCGCCCGAAAGTGCAAAAGCTGATTTGTTCAGTTTGTCTTTCACTTCGTCCCAAAGCGCCGCCGATTTGATTGACTCGATTACACGCTCTTCGATAAAGTTCTTATCGCGAATGCCATTTACGCGTAATCCATAAGCTACGTTTTCGAATATTGATTTTGGAAACGGGTTTGGCTTTTGAAATACCATTCCTACTTCTTTGCGTAATTCGTCAACATGTACACCTGGAGCATAGATGTCTTTTCCTTCAATTTTCACCGACCCAATCAGTTTGGTGCCGTCTATTAAATCATTCATGCGATTAAGTAAGCGCAAAAATGTTGATTTACCACAGCCTGAAGGGCCAATGAGTGCAACTACATTGTTTTTTTCTACTTCGATGTTGATATTTTTAAGCGCATGAAAATCGCCATAATAAAAATCAACGTTTTTTGCTTCAATTGTTAGCATATTATTTATCTCTTTTGTGAGTTGTCTTTCGTTTGTTTATTAATTCATTTTTACTTTTTTGGCAAAATAGCTTCGAAGTACACTTGCTAATATATTTACTATCAATATAATAGTAATAAGCACAAAGGCAGTTCCATAAGCCATGCCACGCGACGCTTCAATGTCAGTGCCACTGGTCGAAATTACATACAAGTGATAAGGCAGTGCCATTACTTGATCAAATATACTATCTGGTAACTGTGGTAAAAAGTATGCCGCCACTGTAAATAGAATGGGTGCTGTTTCGCCTGATACACGTCCTATCGAAAGGATAAGTCCAGTAATAATGTTTGGAAATGCCATGGGCATCACTACTTTTTGTATGGTTTGCAGTTTAGTAGCTCCAAGCGCCAAACTAGCTTCACGAAAAGTGTTGTCAATTGACTTCAACGATTCCTCGGTGGTGCGTATAACTAAAGGTAGCGAAAGCAATCCTAAGGTAAGCGACCCAGCCAAAATCGAATCGCCAAACCCCATCGTGTTTACAAATAAAGCCATCCCAAAAAGTCCAAATACAACTGACGGCACACCACTCAAGTTGTTTGTCATGATGCGTATAAATGTTGATACTTTGCTATCGGCTGCATATTCGTTCATGTAGATGCCCGACATGATGCCGATAGGAAAGCTAAATAAGCTACTGCCTAGAATCAGGTAAAATGTACCAACA
>JAGNPC010000071.1 GCA_017989795.1 Paludibacter sp.
GTATATAGCCATACAACCCGAAAATAAGTTGAGGGTAGTTATAAAATTAGGAATGTAGCCCCCTAGCCCCCCAAGGGGGAATTTTTGTTCGTTTTTGTTTTCCATTTCGTTTGATGTTTGTAGCTCTTAAGTCCCCCTTTAGGGGGATTTAGGGGGCTATTACTCTTTATTCTGACTATCTATTAGAATCGTTACCGGCCCATTATTTACCAGCGCCACTTGCATGTCGGCGGCAAAAATGCCTGTTTTTACTTCTTTGCCAAGTTTATCGGACACGAGCTTGCAAAAAAGGGTATACAAAGGTACAGCTTTTTCGTGACCTGCCGCACGAATGTATGATGGTCGGTTTCCTTTTTTAGTTAAAGCATGTAAGGTAAACTGACTAACTACCAATACTTCGCCATCAATGTCGGTAACCGAGCGGTTCATTACGCCCACTTCATCATCGAAAATACGCAAGCCTATCAATTTGCCAGCTAGCCATTCGGCATCTTCTTCTGTATCTGCATTTTCAATTCCTATTAGTACCATCAGCCCTTTTTGTATGGATGAATGTACGACTCCTGCAATGGTTACGGAGGCTGAGTTTACTCGTTGTATGACTAGGCGCATGATTGATTTATTTTTGAGAATGCAAACATACAAAAAAATAGAATAACCGTGCTCTTAATCATTTGCAAAAAAATAGCTATCTTTGTGACTTCAAAAAAATAACATATTTAAGCATCATGAATATTTCGTATAACTGGCTAAAAAAATACATCAATACTGATATTGAAGCTGTTGAATTGGGTAAAGCATTAACGTCTATTGGGCTTGAAGTGGGTGCGGTAGAGGAGGTTCAGACTATAAAAGGTGGTTTGGAGGGTTTGGTAATTGGCGAGGTTTTGACTTGTGCCGATCATGAAAACTCGGATCATTTGCATGTTACTACGGTAAATGTGGGCGCTGAGGAGCCGCTTCAGATTGTTTGTGGGGCTGCTAATGTGGCTGCCGGACAAAAAGTGGTGGTGGCTACGGTGGGTACTGTGCTGTATTCGGGCGATGATAGTTTTACGATTAAACGTTCGAAAATTCGGGGTGTGGAATCGCTGGGGATGATTTGTGCGGAGGATGAGATTGGTATTGGCACAAGTCACGATGGAATTATGGTTTTGCCGGCCGAAACGGTGCCTGGTACCTTAGCCAAAGATTATTTTGGCATAAAAAGCGATTTTTTAATTGAAGTAGATATAACTCCTAACCGTGTAGATGCGGCTTCGCATTATGGTGTGGCGCGTGATTTGGCGGCTTATTTTGCATTGAAAAACCCTGAAATAAAACTGACTAAACCTGAGGTGGATGCTTTTAAAGTGGATAATACAAACTTTAGCATTCCAGTGGTGGTTGAAAACACGGAAGCTTGTCCACGTTATTCGGCTGTCACCATTTCTGGTGTGCAGGTGTGCGAATCGCCTGAGTGGTTGAAAAATGCGTTAATGACTATCGGTTTGCGCCCTATTAATAATGTGGTGGATGTCACTAACTTTGTGTTGCACGAATTGGGGCAGCCTTTGCATGCTTTTGATGCTGATAAAATTGATAGCAAGCAGGTGCGTGTAAAATGTTTGGCCGAAGGTACTCCTTTTGTAACGCTCGATGATGTGGAACGTAAACTGAATCCTGCCGACTTGATGATATGCAATGGCGACACTCCGATGTGTATTGCTGGTGTTTTTGGTGGTAAAACGTCCGGCGTAACGGAGTTAACTCAAAATATTTTTTTAGAAAGCGCTTATTTTAATCCGGTATCTATTCGTAAAACGGCCAAACGACATGGTTTAAATACCGATGCTTCGTTTCGCTACGAGCGTGGTTGCGACCCTACAAATACCATTTTTGTGTTGAAACGTTGTGCGCTACTTATTCAAGAAGTGGCTGGTGGAACTATTTCGAGCGATATTGTGGATATCTATCCTACCGAAGTGAAACCTTTTGAAGTGGAAATAAGCATTCAAAAAATTCATTCATTAATTGGAAAAAAAATTGGTCAGGAGGCTATCGAAACAATTTTAAATGCACTTGAAATGAAAATTGCCTCACGTACAGCCGAAGGGTATGTGTTGCAGGTGCCTGCGTACAGAGTGGATGTGCAACGCGATGTGGATGTGGTTGAAGATATACTTCGTATTTATGGCTATAATAATGTAGAAATTGGAGAGAATTTGGTGTCGACTTTGAGCTATAGCTCTAAACCCGACAGTCACAAGCTTCAAAATATGATTGCTGAGCAGCTTACAGCTCAAGGTTTCAACGAGATATTAAACAACTCGTTAACCAAAGGCGCATATTACACTGATTTAACGACTTATCCTGCTGCTAATAACGTAAAGATGCTGAATGCTTTGAGTTCAGATTTGAATGTGATGCGTCAGACCTTGTTATTTGGTGGGCTTGAAAATATCGCATATAACATCAATCGCCGAAATGCAGATTTGAAATTCTATGAATTTGGTAATTGTTATTTTTTCAATGCAGAAAATAAAAAAGAAGGCGAAACATTAGCTGCTTATTCCGAAGAGTTTCATTTAGGAATGTGGCTAACAGGCAATAAACAAGGACAATCGTGGACTGCTGCCGATCAAAAATCGAGCGTATATGAATTGAAAGCTTATGTCGAGAATATCTTTGCTCGTTTGGGTGTTAATACCCGCAAATTAGTGGTTGGCGAATATGCCGACGATTTATTGAGCGAAGCATTGGTGGTGATGAGCCCTCGTGGATTTAAATTGGCCGTATATGGTGTTGTACATCCTAAAATTGCCAAAAAGATGGACATCGAACAAGAAGTTTACTATGCCGATATCGATTGGAATGCATTGCTAAAAGAAATTGCAAAACAAAAAGTAAGCTATACCGAAATATCGAAATATCCTGAAGTGAAACGCGATTTAGCTTTACTGATTGATAAATCAGTGAATTTTGCCGAAATTGAAAAAATTGCCTTTGATACAGAACGAAAGTTGTTGAAAAAAGTAGCTTTATTTGATGTTTATGAAGGAATGAATTTGGAAGCAGGTAAAAAATCGTATGCTGTAAGCTTTCTGTTGCAAGACGAGACAAAAAAGCGTAACGATGCAACAATTAAGGGGATCAAGAAAAAATTGATCAGCAATTTTGAAAAAAAAATTGACGCTAAATTGCGCTAACGATTTTTTTTTTTTTTTTTGACTAAATTGTATTTTTATTAATCGATAATAAGGTATTTCCTTTTATTGAAACCCATTGAAAAAGTGAAACACGAAACAAAGTTATTACATTCGTCCTACCCACAGCCCGATGCTTATGGCGCTTTAAGTATGCCTGTTTATCATTCGGCAGCTTATGAGTTTAAGTCGGCTGAACAAATGGAGTTGGCTTTTACAGGTCAATCGGCCGACCATGTTTATTCACGCATCACAAATCCTACGGTTCAGCATTTCGAAAATAAAGTGCAATCCATAACTGGGGCATTAAGTGTTACGGCTTTAAATTCGGGCATGGCAGCTATTGCCAATGCCATCATTACGCTTTCCAAAGCTGGAAGTAATATTGTAACGTCGCGCCATTTGTTTGGTAATACCTATTCGCTTTTTGTTTCTACCCTGTCGGCTTTTGGTATCGAAACGCGTTTTTGCGATTTAACGGTCCCGGGTGCTGTCGAAGCGCAAATAAATCACGATACTTGTGCTGTTTTTTTGGAAATAATTACCAATCCACAACTCGAAGTAGCCGATTTACAAGCCTTGTCGGCCGTGTGTAAGTCAAAAAATGTACCTTTATTGGCCGATACAACCATCATCCCTTTTTGTGCATTTAATGCAAAAGCACATGGAGTAGATATTGAGTTGGTTTCAAGTACCAAATACATTTCGGGAGGTGCTACCTCTTTAGGTGGCATCATTATCGATTACGGAACTTATAATTGGATGAATTCACCTAAGTTATTACCAATAGCGAAAGAAGTTGGAAATAATTTAGCATTTACGTCCAAGTTGCGTAAAGAAATTCATCGGAATATGGGTGCCTATATGACACCACATGTGGCTTATATGCAAACACTGGGCTTAGAAACTCTGGCTCTACGCTATGAAAAGTCATCGCGTAGTTGTTATGAATTGGCATTGGTTGTTGAAAAATTGCCACAAGTAGCTTGTATAAATTATCCTACTTTGGGCGATAATAAGTTTGCCGAAGTAAGCAAGCGCCAGTTCGGTGAATATCCAGGAGCCATGTTCACATTCGATTTGGAGTCGCGTGAAGCCTGTTTTGCATTTCTCAATAAATTACAGCTCATCAAGCGAGCAACAAATCTTTTTGATAATAAATCCTTAGCAATACATCCTGCAAGTACCATATTTGGTAATTTTACGCCCGATGCACGTAAGTTGATGCATGTGTACGATACTACTATTCGTATGTCGGTGGGGCTCGAAAATACCAACGATTTATTGGAGGATATCAAACAGGCTCTCGAAAATTAATACAGCTAAAGCACTAAGCAGATGAATAGTTTTTTGCAAAAAATAATTGTTTTTCTTTTTAATAGACGATTAAAAAAATTCTTACATATTTCGAACCGTGAGAAACGCTTTGTGAATTACCAAAGTGCACGCTCTGTGATTTTGCTTTTCGAAAGTGATTATAACGAAAAAAATCCCGAAATTCGTCAAATTATTCAATCTTTTTATGCTGATGGAAAAAAGGTGATGGCTTGGGGTTATGTTGATAAAAAGGAAGTTACAACCCCAATATTGCCTGATTTTCGAATTTTACATTCTAAAGATGCTGATTTTACTCAGTTTCCAGAGCATTCATACCTACGTGAGCTCGAAGAATTGTCGTTCGATTTGCTTATTGATTTAACTGTGAGCGAGATAAAACCACTTCAATACATAGCCTTATATGCCAATGCTGCTTGTAAAGTGGGCACGCACAATCAGGCTGGCATGTACGATATGCTCATTGATGTATCGCAAATAAAAGCAGATAATTTGCTGAATGAAATTGAAACTACCAGTGCTCAAATTTTTAATCATCTTATTTTTTACCTTAAAAGTATACAAACTAACGATTAAAACCGTATTTTTGCATCGAATTAGCACAGATTACCAATGATAAATAACAAACTAACAGGGATGGGTGTGGCGTTGATTACACCCTTTAAAACAGATGAATCGGTTGATTTTGAAGCGTTGGCGCGATTGATAGAGTTTCAAATTAAAAATGGCACCGATTATTTAGTTGTACTTGGAACTACTGCCGAAACTCCAACACTTACTGAGGCTGAAAAGGAAAAAATTACTCGTTTTGTGGTTGACTGTGTTCGTGGTCGCTTACCCATCGTTCTTGGAATGGGTGGCAATAGCACCAAAGAAGTAGTAGAGAAAATTCGCACTGCAAATTTTGCGGGTGTCGATGCTATTCTAACTGTTACCCCCTATTATAATAAACCCTCGCAAGAAGGATTGTATCAGCACTTTGCAGCCATAGCAAATGTGTCGAAACTTCCTATAGTTCTTTACAATGTTCCTGGTAGAACTGGTGTAAATATGCTGCCCTCAACAACTTTGCGCTTGGCAAATGAGTTTTCAAATATATGTGGAATAAAGGAAGCTTCGGGAATTTTCACTCAAATTGACGATATAATCAAAAATAAACCATCAGATTTTATGGTTATTTCTGGCGACGATGCAATCACGTTTCCATTAATTACCTTGGGTGCTGTAGGTGTAATTTCGGTAATCGGCAATGCTTTCCCACGTGAGTTTAGTCGTATGGTACGTTTAGCGCTCGAAGGCGATTACAGTAGTGCTCGTCAGATTCATCATCGTTTTACGGAGCTTATTGAGCTGCTGTTTGTTGAAGGAAATCCAGCGGGAGTTAAAAGTATGCTTGCGCTTATGGGTTTCATTGATAATCAGTTACGACTCCCACTTGTGCCAAATACAATAGTTACTTACGAAAAAATTAAAGTTGTTCTTAATCAATTGAATTAAACATTTAATCTGTTTTGTGGTTTTTCAACTAAATAAGTATTAAATAATTAGATTTTAATTAATAAAACGATTGTTAAATCTTTCTGTTTTGATGCTTTTTTGCTTGGTTGTATCGTTTGGTATGTGTTTAATATATAGGTATTTATAATTTATTGTTGGTTTTTTTTGAAAAATAATTGCATAAATTGATTAAATAACGAAAAATGTTGTAATTTTGCATCGATTTTGAATTACAAAACATGTTTAATAATTAAAGTTAAAAAAGAGATGAAAAAAGTATTTTTATTTTTTGCTGTAGCAATAGCTATTGCTTCTTGTGCTCCAAAAGCAACTGAAGAAGCTCCTGCAACTGATTCTGTAGCTATCGATACTGTTGCTGTAGTTGATACAGTTGCTGTAGTTGATACAACTGTTACTGACTCAGTAGCTAAATAATTAGGCTATAGCATAAATGCAGTCTGTGAAAAAGGTTCGTAATATTAATTACGAACCTTTTTTTTATTTCTTTAAAATGCTCATTTCTCATCCTTTTTTAGTAATTTTGTGTCTCAAATTGAAAAAAAAAATATTATGTTACGAATAGCCGTACAGGCCAAAGGTCGTTTGCACGACGAAACCATGCTTTTGCTTACAGAGTCAGGTATAAAATTAGAGTCAGGTAAACGATTATTGTTGTTACCTGCGCGTAATTTCCCGATTGAAGTGCTTTTTTTGCGCGATGATGATATTCCACAATCGGTAGCCGATGGAGTAGCCGATATAGGTGTAGTTGGCGAAAACGAATATGCCGAAAAAAAGAAAAATGCGATAATTACCAAAAGATTAGGTTTTAGTAAATGTCGCCTATCACTTGCTATTCCAAAGGAAATAGAATACAATGGAATTGAATGGTTTAATGGAAAAGTGATTGCTACTTCCTATCCCGAAATTTTGAAGGATTTTTTGGCAGAAAATAATGTTACTGCCGATATTCATGTTATTACAGGGTCGGTTGAGATAGCTCCAAATATTGGCTTGTCGGATGCCATTTTTGATATTGTAAGTTCAGGCAGCACGCTTGTTACGAATCATTTGAAAGAAGTTGAAGTCTTGATGAAATCAGAAGCCTTACTTATTCAACATGAAACCCTAAGTGCAGATAAACAGGCTATTCTCGATGAACTTTTGTTTCGTATTGAATCAGTTCAAACAGCTGAAGACAAAAAGTACGTGCTAATGAATGTTCCAAATGCAAATCTGGATGAAATTATTGAAGTACTGCCTGGTATGAAGAGCCCTACAATTATGCCTTTGGCTAAAGAAGGTTGGAGCTCATTGCATGTAGTGATTGGCGAAAAGCAGTTTTGGGATGTAATTGGAAAGCTGAAAGGACTAGGAGCCGAAGGTATTTTGGTTATTCCTATCGAAAAAATGATTCCATAATCTTTTCTCAAATTGAAATTTAATGGTAAATTTCTGCATTGATAAAGGGAACACACGCATAAAAATAGCTGTGTTTGTCGATAATGAACTTGTTTTTGATGCTATTCAAAATGAGATTAATTATCCAGCATTTAAAGCACTGATTGATAAATTTAAACCATCAGCATGTATACTAAGTAATGTTGGAAGTGATGATTTAGTGATGAAATGCTTTTTGCAATCAGAATTTGCCTTTTTTTTAGAATTCGATAGCACCACGCCAGTGCCTATAAAAAATGCATATAAAAGCCCACAGTCGCTCGGAAAGGATAGGTTGGCAGCTGCTGTTGGAGCGGCTTTTATAAAACCAAACTCAAATATATTAGTTGTTGATGCTGGTACTGCTATAACCTACGATTTTGTAGATGCCGCTGGTGTTTATCATGGTGGAAATATAGCACCCGGACTCAATATGCGCCTTAAAGCGTTAAATGAATTTACAATTAATTTACCTTTGGTTGAACTAGTTGATTCCGACGAGTTGCTGGGCTTTGATACTAATTCGGCTATCCTATTAGGAGCGCTTAAAGGTATTGAATTTGAAATAAATGGTTATTTTAAGGCTTTAAATTTTAAATATCCTGAACTTTCAATATTTTTAACAGGAGGAAACTCAAATTACTTTGTATCAAAACTAAAAAGTCCCATCTTTGCACAAAAAAACTTGGTATTAACCGGTCTGAACCGAATTCTACAATTCAATGTTAAAAAATAAACTGCTACATTTCGTTTTATTGCTTATTTTCACTTCTTCGATTGTGTCTGCTCAAAACAACACTAATTCGCCTTACACAAGGTTTGGTTTTGGAGATATTAACGATAATTATACTGGTGAACAGCGTGCTATGGGTGGTGTTGCTATCGGTTCGCGCTCTAAATCGTCCATAAATACCGTTAACCCTGCATCGTATAGTGCTGTTGATAGTATGACTTTTATGTTCGATATTGGTGCGTCTGTTTTAGGATCACGCTTTACAATTAATGACCAA
>JAGNPC010000072.1 GCA_017989795.1 Paludibacter sp.
GCCCAAGTTAGTGAAAACGCCAATTGTAGGTTTAATAATCGGCTCAAGCTTGTCCATCTCGTTAGGTTTTGAAATACCAGCTTCGAATATACCAAGTTCGGTAGCCGCATTTAAGCCCCATACTGATAGCGGTACACCTATTTGTGAATTGTAGCTGCGTGGCGAACGAGTTATTTTAAAATCTGCTTGAAGTAATTGGTAGAGCCATTCTTTGATTATTGTTTTGCCATTGCTGCCCGTAATGCCAATTATTGGAATATTGAAATTGCTTCGGTGTTTGCTGCTTACCTTTTGGAGTGCTTGAAGTGTATTTTCGACTACCAAAAAGGAAGCATCCTTCATTTTTGAAAACTCGGGTCGCATTTGGCTCACTACAAAGTAGCGTAAGTTTTGCTGATATAACTCTTGAATGTAGTTGTGGCCGTCGTTTCGTTCTGTACTTAATGCAAAAAATAAGCTTTCGGACGGAAAAGAGAGTGAACGGCTGTCGGTGAGTAGCCAGTTTATAGTTGTTTTGTCGAAATTTCCGCTAGCACCGATTGTTTTTGCAATATCCGAAAGTAGCATACTCTTGTATTATAGTGTTTTATGATTAAATCTATCTGTGTTTTTTATTCAAAAAAACAACTGCAAAGATACTTAATTGGCAATAAAGTAAGGCCTTAATTGGTGATTAATTTTCAATTTTCGTATTCTGTTGTGAAAAGACATTTTTATATTAACATTTGTTGATTGTTTAATTTATTTATTTTACCGATAAACAGAAAAATACTTCACACTGTGAGAGAAATTGAGCATAAATCAGTAAACAGTTGAGCTGTGTATGTATAAAATTTATAAAATATTCATTTTTTATTGGGTTTGAAATTTTTAATGACCGAAAAAACATTACTTTTGTGTGATAATCTCGGTAAATAAACCAGAAAATTTTCGATTTATAATGAAAGAAATTATTGCACCTGTAGATAGGATAATAATTAAGCAAGAATTGTCGAGAGACAGATTTTTGAGACCAACAAACAAAGCTCACAACGAAATATACATTGTAGATGCCCACAACTCGCCTAATGTTATGCGAGAAATTGGTCGTTTACGCGAACTGTCATTCCGTACAGGCGGTGGTGGTACAGGTGAAGAAATTGATATTGACGAATACGATTTTCTTGAGAAGCCATATCAGCAATTAATTGTGTGGGATCCTCAGGCTGAGGAGATTGTTGGTGGATATCGCTTTTTGAATGGTCCCGACGTGGATATGACTGCCGATGGACAACCAAATTTTGTGATGTCGCACTTGTTTGATTTCAACCAAAAGTTTATAACTGATTATTTGCCTTATACCATTGAGCTCGGAAGAGCTTTTGTACAGCCCGATTATCAAACTTCGAAAATGGGCATTAAGAGCTTATTTGCGCTTGATAATTTGTGGGATGGTTTGGGAGCGTTGGTGCATTCAACCAAAGGAGCGAAGTATTTTATAGGTAAGGTAACTATTTACAATTCCTACCCTGTGGAAGCACGTGAACTTATTTATTCTTATATGTTTAAGTATTTTAGTGATACCGAACAATTAATTGTACCCAAGTTGCCTGTAATTATTAGCGATAAAACCAAAGCGCAGGCTACCGAAATTTTTACAGGTAAAGACTTAAATGCCGATTATAAAATTTTACAAAAAGCTATTCGTGCGGAAGGTGAAACAATACCCCCACTTTTTAATGCATATATTGGATTGTCGGATACAATGAAAATGTTTGGTACTACTTTCGATGCCGATTTTGGGTCGGTTTACGAAACAGGCATTATGGTGAAAATGGATGATTTGCTTGAAGTGAAACGCAAGCGCTACATTGAACCTTATATTGATTATTTACGTATCGTAATTGAGGAGCGTAAACAAGCTAAAAAAGAGGCGCGTGCAGCCAAATTAATCGAAAAAGAGAAAAAGGCGGCAGCTAAAGCAGCGGCTAAAGCAGCAAAATTGAAATAAGTAATGTGACTGAATTTTATATGATCTAATTATACAAAAACACAAAGGAGAGGCTTTTATAAGTCTCTCCTTTGTGTTCTTAAAAAGTTTGATTTGGTGTATTGCTGCTTTTAATCAATATGTATATCGCGGAAACCTAAGAAGTAAAGTACAGCGTCGAGTCCTAAAATCGAAATCGACTGACGTGCATTTTCTTTTACTTTTGGTTTGGCATGGTAGGCAATACCAAGCCCGGCAATGTCGAGCATGGGTAAATCATTAGCTCCATCGCCTACGGCAATAACTTGCTCGAGCTCAATTTTTTCAACTTGCGCAATCAAACGTAGTAATTCTGCTTTGCGTTTTCCATCTACTATATCGCCCACATGTTTTCCAGTCAGTTTTCCATCTACTATTTCCAATTCATTGGCATACACGTAATCTACATCGAAACGTTTTTTAAGGTAGTTACCAAAGTAGGTAAAGCCACCCGAAAGGATAGCGATTTTATAACCACATTTTTTGAGTATCGACATTAGCCTGTCCGCTCCATCCATAATAGGAAGGTTTTCGGCAATTTCTTTCATTACGCTTTCGTCGAGACCTTTGAGAAGAGCCACACGTTGTTTAAAGCTTTCCGAGAAGTCTATTTCGCCACGCATGGCAGCTTCGGTAATGGCGCGTACTTGTTCGCCTACACCTGCACGGTCGGCTAGTTCGTCAATCACTTCGGTTTTGATAAGTGTTGAGTCCATATCAAAACAAACAAGGCGGCGGTTGCGACGGTAGATATTATCGGCCTGAAAGGATATATCGAGTTCTAATTCGCGACTGAGTTTAACGTATTTCTCGTGAATGGCACTTTTGTCGGTTGGCGTACCTCGTACCGAAAGTTCGATACACGAGCGATTTTGAAGCTCGTCGTCGCCTTCGAGTGGTATACGGCCTGTGAGGCGTTTAATGGTATCAATATTTAACCCTTGATCCGAAATGATTTTGGTAACCTCCGAGAGCTGCTCGGCCGAAATACGTTGACCGAGCAAGGTGATGATATAACAATCTTTGCCTTGACGATTCACCCACGACTCGTACTGATCGCGTTCGATAGGGGTGAACTTGGCGTGTACACCTAGTTCATAAGCTTTAAATAGTAAATCTTTAAGCATATTTCCCTGTGAATTAGGATCTAAACGAAAAAGGATACCCAAAGATAATGATTGATGAATGTTGGCTTGGCCAATGTCGAGAATGGTGGCGTTGTTTTTACCTAAAATTTCGGTTAGCGAAGAAGTAACACCGGGTTTATCTTCGCCGGTTATGTTCATTAAAATAATTTCGTGTTTGGTCATAAGAAAACTGCTGTTTTAATAGATTATGGGTGCAAAAGTACTGCTTTTTTTGCTAATTGTACTTTGATTATCATTGTTGTTCGGTAAAAATCAGTATATTCTTCACTACGTTCAGAATGACAATGAATTAGGTTGAAAGTATAAACGATTGAATGTCATCTCTAGCGGATGATTCATCCCGCAAGGCGGGAGTATGAGATATAAGATTTTTGTAATAACAAAACCTTTAGCGGTCAATACTGTTTGAAAAAAAATTAAAACCCTTCTTGAATTAATGCAACTAACTCCTTGTACGATAAATTGGCAGATTGATCGCTTCCTTCGAGCAAAGTTTCGGCCAAGTTGCGTTTTGTATCGTGAAGTTTAATGATTTTTTCTTCAATGGTATTTTCGGCTACTAAACGGTAAATAGTTACAGGACGTTTTTGACCTATACGATGTGCCCGGTCGGAAGCTTGATCTTCGATGGCAGGGTTCCACCATGGGTCGAGGTGAATCACATAATCGGCGGCAGTAAGATTTAAGCCTAAGCCACCCGCTTTGAGGCTAATTAAAAACAACTGACCTTCGCCATTCTGAAAATCTTTTACACTGCGTTCGCGTGTGGGCATGGGAGTGGAGCCATCCAAATATTGGTAGCTTATTCCCTTTTTGTCCAGGGCTTTGCGCACTATGCTTAAGTGCGATACAAACTGACTAAATACCAACGCACGGTGATTGTTTTCAATCAACTCATCGACAATATCGAGGAATGTATTAAGTTTTGACGATTCAATGCCAATGGTGCTATCCACCAACGAGGGGTTGCAACTGGCCTGACGTAATTTGGTGATTTCGGCCAATACCTGAAATTGTTTCGACGTTTTGTTATCCTCTTGCGATTCGAGGTTCTGTAACGCTTGACGGCGTAATGCTTCGTAAAAAGCCATTTCGGCATCCGAAAGTTGAATTTTCTTTACAATTTCAGTTTTTGGTGGCAGTTCGTCGAGCACGCCCGATTTTGTGCGTCGGAGAATAAATGGTTTGATTATTTTTTTGAGCAATTTGCTTGCATAATCGTTGTCGGGTTTTATAAAGGTATCAGTAAAATGGTTTAAATTACCAAGTAATCCCGGGTTGATGAAATTAAAAAGGTTCCAAATTTCGCCTTGGTGATTTTGCAAGGGCGTACCCGTAAGCGCCAATCGAAAACCGGCCTTTAGCTGCATCGTTGCTTTGGATGTTTTGGTGGCGTAATTTTTAATAATATGCGCCTCATCGAGCACTACGGTAGCAAATTCTTTATCGGTAAACATTTTCTCTTCCGACTGCAATAAGCCATACGAAGTCACAAGTACGTCGCCCGCTTCCAGTTCATCCATAGTTTGTTGGCGGTTGCTGTTACCAAGCACTTTTAAGTTAAGTGTAGGTGCAAAGCGTTGCGCCTCGGCCAGCCAGTTGCCCACCACCGAAACAGGACAAACCACCAATGTAGCTCCTTTTGTGGCGCGGTGTAATAATATTGCCAGCGTTTGAACTGTTTTTCCCAAACCCATATCGTCGGCCAAGCAGGCTCCCCCTTCCCATTCGGCAAGGCGAGCCATCCAACGGAAACCATCTTCCTGATAGGGGCGAAGTTCGGCTTGTAGAGCAGCAGGTATTTTATGCTCAATATTTTGTTTGTTTTCAACGCGTTCTCTAAATTCTTTCCATGTTTTATCGGTTTTTAAATCATCTACATTATCAAAAAAATCGCCTAGTGCAACCGATGCAAATTTGTTGATTTGTAAACCATTTTTTCCGCTTGTAGAAAAGGTATACAGCTCTTGCAAACGTTTTTTTAGTTCGACCGAAAGGGCTAAGAACTCACCATTTTTGAGCTCAATAAACCTATCGTGGCTAGTAGCCATTAAACCCATTAGCTGCTGAATAGAAATAACCGTATCTTCGTCAACTTTGAGTTGGCCATCCAGCTCAAACCAGTTGTTTTTCGATTTTAATTGCAATTTCAAATTGCCAAAACCAGCTGTTGAACGTATTTTAAAGCGCTCACCCTCGGGCCATTCCACCACACAGTTCTCTTTATGTTCGGTAAGCACATCTATTAAGTGGAGCGAATCCAGCGGCTCATCGAAAGCTATCAGTTCGTCGCTCATATTCACACTCTCAAGTTGCTGTATGTCGTTCAAAATGGCATTGGCAAACTTAGTTTCGGCTTGTAAATTGCGTTTTACTTGCAGTTGTTCTCCTTTTTGGTTGGTTATAAGCACTTTGCCCCCAACTCCCGGTTTGCAATAAGGCGGAAGGCTACCAAAAGGTTTAGCAAATAGCTCTGCTTTTAATCCATCGCCATAGGGCAATAGTTGCACCCGTATACGATTGTCGGGCTCCATGAGTTTTATGTTGAGGCTATTTTGATTCGATGAGCTTAATAGGTCGGAGTGTACCGATGCATATTTACTTATTTCGCCTAGCAGCTGTATCAACTTTTCTTTGCCGTGTTCGGGTACCACCATATTTTGCTGCGTAAGCAAGTGCAAAAGATTTATTTGCTTGCTATTTAGGTCGTACACTTTGTAGCGCGTATTTGTTTCTTTTTGCAAAAAAATGCCTGTTGTAAAGTCCTTTACGTCCGACTCAAGCACATAGCCTTTCTGTTTTTTAGAAACAGTAATTATGGGCTGAGCAGCAACAAATTCTACTGGAACCTCGTTGGCACCAGCCAAGAAAATATAGGGGTGGCCAATAAGTTCAACTATTGTTTTGGCTGTAAAATCGTACGAGTCCGAATCGTAATATCCACCCTTGTAATGTTTTATTGATTTTGCAATTTTAAAATCTTGCTCTGTCATACCCTGCGGTTTTCCCTCGTACAAAGTTTTCATGGCTATATTTCGGCCTTTACTCCATTCGCCTTTCGCATTTTTGGTTTGCAAAACTGGCTGAAATTCATTGTAGTTTGGGTTGAAAATATAAATAATGCGCGAACTGTTTTCGGCCGTTTTTGGGTCAGTTTTCGATGATTTTGCAGTACCTACGGCGCTCATCATCAAGCTCAACGATTTTTCCCATTCCTCCTGTCGGTTTATGCGCGAACAGGCAGGTTCGTAGGACATTTTCGCTGCTATCTGTTTGTACAGTTCCGCCGTTTCGGGTGTGCCAAACCACTTGTCGAGCACATAAGCTGCTTCGTAGGACATAAGTAAGTTATCGGCCTCAAACGCTCTTCGCACAATAGTTATTAAATGCGATTTGGCATTTATGAGCGGTTGATATTCGGCTAAATACGAAATAGCTATCAATAATACACTATAAATGTCGGTGTGGTTTATTAGGTAAGTATTAATCGTACTTTTTAGTTGCTCTTTTTCGGATTTATTATTTAAAATATTATGCAATACGGCTTTGAAAAAGATATCTTCGGGAGAATAAGATCCTTTATTATAGCTATTTAGTATTTTTTGAGCGCGGGTGGTTGCTGCTTCAGGAGCCAGATTAAGAAGCATCGTAAAATAAAAAAAATTAAACGAAAATATCGGAAATGCTTGTATGCTTTTATCTTCCTTACGGTACATTTTAAGCTCATTATCCATCAGCTTAATTGCCGCAGTAGTGTCGCCTTGTAAATGCAAGCTTAAGGCTGTTTCAATATTCCGTGCTTGGCTTGGAACTCTTTTAATTATGGCATCAAAATTTCCTTTGTAAAAATCAAGAAAATTGTCTAATGGTGCTAATTGTGATGCGATTTTGGGGTCTAAATTGCGTGTATATTTATCTTTAAGCTCTATAATTGATTTTTGAGTCTCAAGGTTTGTAATTTTTGTTCCAATTTCGGAAAAATATATTTTGTTTATTAAATGCGAATCTAATTTACCAATATTTTTTAAGTATTCAGGGTAAGTTGATAATGGTATAAATTCAATAATTTCTTCATTTTTATTGATATACTGTTTTGTTTGTTCCGAAATTGATTTCACGAACAATAATTCGTATAAAAACTTTTTTAAGATGTATCTGTTCGATGATTGATGTAAAAAGAATACGTTATGGCGAGTTTCTTGCACCAAACTCCACTCAAACGAAAAATCATCTAATTCGCGCATGGCAAAAAACATAAATGGCATCGAAATATTATAGCGCTTGGAATAATATTGGTAGTTGGCATCGTTGTTTATTTCAAGTATACCTTTCTCAACTGCTAAGTCAATATATTCTTTTACTATTTTTTGAGTTAGCTTGATTTTGAATTTCATCAATTCGGTAATCTCAGCTGGTAGCGAAAATTCCGATTTTAGAACAAAAGCTTTTATAATAAGTTTTTCTTCTGAGTTAAGTGCCTTATAAAACTCAATTTGTTTTTGCAACATGTGTTTACGCCATTTATGTAGTTTGTAAAAAAAAGCGTGAACTTCCATTTATCCGCACTCGAGCCCCTGAGAAGGCCACACACGATGATAAATTAGAAAATCCACGCCTTGTTTCTTTCCTAAATACCCACTTTCGTATTGCTACTAGATGTGTATTTTATTTGCTAACAAAATTACATAAAACCCTTCAAATAATCAAATTATTAGTATAAAATTTTTTTTAAGCTGTTTCTTTAATGTTGTTTGCTTTGTTTCGGCTATCGCAGAGCCAGTTAAATTCGTCGATGTGCTGTTGTGTGAACCATACTTTTTGCCCTTCACCGCAACATTGCAGCTTACCTGATTTACGCCAGTGATAAATAGTGCTTTCACATACTTTATACATGCTGCATAATTCTTCAGTAGAATAAATTGTGGTTTGATTCGATAAATTTATTTGTTTATATTTTTCTTCTATTACCTTCTCAAAATTAGTATTCATCATATTCATTACTTCGCATAGCACGTCCTTTAGGCTGAGATTGTTTGTTTGTGAAACATCAATCTCAACCTCGTTTTGGATACTATGTTGAACTAAATCTATCATTTATTTCTTTATATTGAATAGCTTAATTATGTGTAAATGTGTGAAAATAGAAATCAAACATGGAAAATGGCGTGAGCATTGGCATTATCTTCCAACATATAGATGCTTGTGTATACAAGTATATATGTATGATGATAAGTCAAAAGCTCACGCCATTTAGCGC
>JAGNPC010000374.1 GCA_017989795.1 Paludibacter sp.
TATATAAACCGCGCTAAAACATTGCGAGGAGTGCAGTTGGGTTTTATCAATTCGGTTGATCATGTGGAAAAAGGTCTGCCCATCGGTTTCATGTCGTTCGTAAAAAATGGCGGTTACGAAGCTATTGAAGTTTCCAGCAATAGCATTTACCCCTTAAATATTGCTTTTAAAACAGGTATCCGCAAGTTTTATACTTATCCTATGGTAGCTTACGATTGGCGATTGGCCGACGACAGAGTATCCTTTGGTTGGGGAGTTGGTTCAAATCTTGATTTAGGAAAGGCTGTATTTATAAACCCCGAAATTGATTGGTTGCACCAAGTTTCGATGGATTTTAATCATTACACCAATATTAAATGTAATTTTGGTTTCACAATAGCAGATAAAATTGAACTGCTGGCTGGCCCCACACTCGTTTGGCATTTCAAAATTAACGAAGAAGACTTTCACGAAAACTACACCGAATGGGATCCTGATATTGTTGCCATAAACGACGTGAAAATTGGTTGGAATGTGGCATTGAGGTATAAGTTTTGAGAAAATCATCAACCAGGTTAATAATTATAAAATACAACTATGCAACTTATTACACAACAACAGATTAATGGCTTTGTGTCGGGGAGTAACATCGCCATTGCAGGAGCTTCGCGCAATGAAAAAAGTTTTAGCGCCGAGGTTGCCAAACATTTAAGAGCGCAGAACTACAAACTGTGGTTTGTGAATCCTAACTTCGAAAAAAGCGAGCTAAAGGACAATAAAGTAAACTCCGTTTCGGATTTGCCGAAGGAGGTAAAACATTTGCTGGTACTTACGCCGGCTACCGAAACCGAATTGGTTGTAAACGAGGCGATCGATAAGGGGATCAACAATATTTGGATTCAGCAAAAATCAGAAACCAAAGCTGCTATTGAACTAGCACAGCAAACCAAAGTGAACCTCATTCATCACCATTGCATTTTTATGTTTACGAACCCTACAGGCATGCATAAATTTCACCGGAATATAAAAAAGTTTTTTGGATCATTACCCCATTAAATACAACCGAAAAATAATTAAACAATGAACATTATTACTTACAAAGAAACAAAAGAGTTAAAGTCGAAGGATTTACAAGATTTATTCCTTTCTGTCGAATGGTCGTCGGGGCACTATCCCGATAAACTGGTAATTGCTATGCAAAATTCGTCAACAGTATACACTGCTTGGAGCGACGACCAACTGGTTGGACTGATTAATGTTTTAGACGATAACATAATGACTGCCTACGTTCATTATCTTTTGATTAATCCCCAGTTCCAGGGAAATGGAATTGGCAAGAATCTAGTTGATTATATAAAAAACAAATACAAAGACTACCTGCGAATTGTATTAATTGCTTATGACGATGAAACTCCCTTTTACGAACATGTAGGTTTTACAAAAGCCACTGACAAAACACCGATGTTTATCACTAAACTTTGGACTTAAAGCCTTGCCGGAATCAGAGGATCTTACTTTGTTTTGCATTTTTTGTAATATAATTTCTTTTGTTTTTTTGATAGTTATCAAAATAGTGCTAAACTCTTTATTCAATATTATTCTGCTTAATAACATGCTTTTTTTTTCTGAAAATAGCATTTTTTTTTGTTACTTTGTGGCTCATCAAACAAACACAAATTATAATTAAAAAAGATTATGGAAGTTCAGGAATTAAAGGTGGCATTTCAAGAAGCTTACGGAAAAGCATCGGAAGCAGTTTATTTTTCACCAGGTCGTGTAAACCTTATTGGTGAGCATGTTGACTATAATGGTGGCTCGGTTTTTCCTTGTGCATTGAGTTTTGGTACTTATCTTCTATTGGCTAAAAACGACAAACAAATAATTAACTTCAAGTCGCTTAATCAGCCTGAAATTATTACATTAGGCTTTGATCAACTTACTACTCCCCTTGATAAATCGTGGGTAAATTACCCACTGGGCGTTATTGCACAGTTTGTAAAACGCGGCATTGCTATCACACAAGGTTACGATATTTTAATTTGGGGTAATGTGCCTAATGGTGCAGGCCTTTCATCATCGGCTGCTTTGGAGGTTGTTACTGCTTACGCATTCAACGATCAACTAGCTACTGGCTTTAACCGTACTGTGTTGGCTCAAATTGGTCAAAAATCAGAGCACGAATTTGCATTGGTAAATTGTGGAATCATGGATCAATTTGCATCGGCTAATGGAGCTAAAGATATGGCTATTCACTTAAATTGCGATACTTTGGAGTTTGAACACGTTCCAGTGAAATTGGAAGGTGTTAAAATTCTTATTTCAAATACTCATAGCCCACATAAATTAGATTCGGGTGCTTACAACCAACGTGTTGCTGAATGTAAATTAGCTGTTGAGCAGTTAAATACAGTTCGTCCGTTGAAATACTTAGCTGAACTTACTGAAGCTGAATTCAAATCAATCGAATCGGCCATTACCGACCCAGTAGCTCAAAAACGTGCGCGCCACGTGGTAGGCGAAGTTCAACGCACCAGCGATGCCGTAAAAGCATTGAAAGCGGGCGATTTAATCTTGTTCGGCCAACTAATGAATGCATCGCACGTATCGCTCCGCGACGACTACGAAGTGACTGGCCCAGAGTTGGATACAATGGCTGCTGAAGCATGGAAAGTGGAAGGCGTTATTGGTTCTCGTATGACCGGTGGCGGTTTTGGTGGATGTACAGTTTCGTTGGTAAAAGACGAGGCTATCGATACTTTTATCAGCCAAGTAGGTGCTGCTTACGAAGCTAAAATTGG
>JAGNPC010000375.1 GCA_017989795.1 Paludibacter sp.
CGGAGTATTGATCGATTGCGATTTAAATATTACTTTAGCCATTGCTTGTTTTTTGTGCAACTCTAAGATACTATTTTAGATTAAAAACAGCAAAAAAAAAGGCTGTCCTTACTTTTTGGACAGCCTCAGGTTTTAAACACTTTTTAAACATCAGCCTTTTTTTTCTAAATCTTCTTTCTTTGTAACTGCGTCATCTATATCTTCGGTTTGTTCTCTATCAACTTTTTCAGCAGGAGCAACTCTATTTAGAGCATCTAATTCTTCGTTAACAAGCTTCTCTGTAAAAACTTCTTTTAACGATTCACTATTAAGGTTTTCTTGTATGTGTTGTGATAATATAATGGTTTCATAGTTAGATTTTTATATTATATATACCTATGTAATTAACTCCTTGTAACTCAATCTTTCATCAGAATTAATCAATGTAAGGTTAAATTGTTCTCCTTGACTTAACGTTCGGATATTGTAACGATATGCAAATTCATCACAATAACGATGTAAATGTTTATCGCTTGTATAATGATAGCTACCAATAATACCTCTTTTTAATAGACTCCAAAATCCTTCGATTCCATTTGTGTGATATGAGCCATTTTTGAAGACTCCTAAATTATGTTTGATAATTTTATGGCTATATTCATGTTGTAATCCTCTATATCCGACCCATCCGTCGCTTACAAGTATAGAACCTTGCTTTACTTTAGACCTAATTATTGTTTTAAGAGTTTTTCCTTTAGTATTTTTGACTACTTGAGTATAAACCAATCCATCATTTAGCATTCCAAATACAGGCGTTTTTGTTTTAAGGCTTCGACCTTGCGAGTTTTCAACCTTTTTCCCTTTGCTACGATTTTTATTTTTGCCACCAACATAAGTTTCATCAACTTGAGTAATGCCATCAAATTCAAAATCAACTCTGTTGTGAACAGAATTACGAAGTCTACATAACATAAACCAAGCAGTCTTTTGAGTAACCCCTATTTCCCTTTGCAATTGATGGCTACTTACACCTTTTTTATTCGTTGTAAATAGATTGACAGCCATAAACCATTTTTGTAAAGGGATTGTTGACTTCTCGAATATTGTACCAATTGTTACGCTAAAAGGTAATCTACAATCTTTGCATTTGTATCGACCTTTATCTTCTCCTCTTGTTTTAATTCGATAATGATTTTCACGTTGACTTCCACAATGTGGACATATTGGTTCTCCATTCCAACGTAATTGTTCTAAATGTTCTCGACATGCTTTTTCCGAGTTTAAAGTACTCATCATGTCGAATACTGATTTAAAAATCTGTGCAGTATTAAGTTCAATATCAGGATGTCTTGCCATCTTTGTTTTATTAAAATTAATACTTTTTGGTGTAACCGGTAATGTTTTTCTTACTTTATTTCGGCAAGTTGTTAACAATTTCAGAGGGTCAGGAAACACAACAGGTTCTGGTTTAGGTGCTTCTTCTATACCACATTTAATAAGTAAAAGCTTTAAAACATCTTCTACAGTTTCTGTTAAGTCATTCGGTTCAAAATCAGGATATACCTGTTCGTCGTCAAACTGTAAGAAATCGTATGCATCATAGCAGGAATTAAAGTCGTATTTGATAGTAGTCATAATTTTTGAGTTAGAATTATGACGAATGCAACAACATTTTAAAATGAAATGAATTTGATTTGAAAAAGATTGAAAGACGAGGATGTAAACAAGTGATATTGTTTAATTTATAAAATAAAAAACCACCTGAGGGAACAGGTGGTTTTGAAACATTAAGAAAAATATCTTTTCATTAAATAATTTAGCACTATTGAAATTAGTGCTTTTGGAATTTGTTCGAAAATGATAGTTTTCCAATTTAACTTGATAAAGTTTAATGAACGTTTTAAATAATTTGTTACATGCTGTTTAACAGCGAAAATGTGCTTCTTCATAAATGAGCATTTTAAATGTTAATTTCGAAATGCAACAACATTGACAGATTGTGAAATCAACTTTTGAAAAGTTAGAAAATGATGCGAAAAAGTCCAGCTCGAAAGTGCTGGACTTTTTCTTGTATGCAGTATTTCAAAATATATGTTTACCTTTATTCAAAAAATCAAAAACAATGAATTGGATAACATACTCGCAGTATAGACCAACTATTTCTAAAACTTATATTGTATCAATACAAAGGCCTTATAGCAATGGAGACTTTACTTTTAGCTATATAGCATATTATGATGTCGTTACTAATTGTTGGCACAAACATGACGACTTTGATGACGATAGTATCAAAGAGGTTATTACTGAACGAATTGTTGGATGGAATGATGACTTAACTTCGTATCTTGGATAATATTATGAAAAAATAAATTAATCACTTTATTGCAAGAATTAATTGTCGAAACTGATAGAGTAAATCTTGTAGGTATAAAAGTGTCTATAATGCAGAATACGGCATTTTTAGCCCAACCGAAGACCATTGGAGAAATTTACAGTATAATGAATGCTGTAAACTCGTTTATAGATTTCCCAAATAGTAATAATAAGGCTAATGTTGAAAACGTTATTGAACGTCTAAATGAGAAATTTTAGAAACTTTATAAATATAAAAATCCACTCTAATTAAGTGGATTTTCAATTTGGTATACTGGGTATATCATTATCTAATTTATTTGAAATATTTTTATACATTTGAGAATAAGTAGAATTCAAGTTATGAAAACGAAAAACGAAAATTCCAACAATCTAGCCACTCCGGGCAAACCAATGTCTCAAAAGAAATTTGCTTCTT
>JAGNPC010000073.1 GCA_017989795.1 Paludibacter sp.
AGGCCACAAATCCAAACGACTGACCCAAAATAAGAACTGGATCTTTACGAATAATAGCGTAGATAACAATGATTGACGAACCAACTATACTCAACACCCAAAAACCGATAGGTAACACCGATTCTTGTTGCCGATAGGAATATACAAACTGATACACAAAACGCAGGGTGAAAATTACTTGTCCCGCTGAACCAGCAAGTAGCAAAGCCAATGGCACCTTTTCGTTGCGTAAAAAAGTATCCACAAAGCCAGCATAATCATTGAACACAAATGCAAAAGCAACAAATGGCGTAAGTAATATCACCACACGTAGCGCCTTATATATTCGCTGCCAAACACCTTGCTCGTATAAGTTCCAAACATAGATATAATAAGCTATAAGCTGCCCCAATAATATGGAAAAGTCGTGACGCATCCACCCATAAATAAACATGAGATAGGAGGCTGAAAGACTTAAAATCCAAAAAATGGCTGGCGAAGTTACCTTTTTAGCTCGCTCCGATAGTATCCACTGCGAAATGGTGCGGGCCGAAAACAAGCTCTGCGAGATAAACCCGATAACATACATCATCATAATTTGGATTGGCTTATGGAATAATTAAAATAGCGTTTTTTCATCCAACGGTAGGCAAAACAATCAACCATTGGCGCTATTAATCGATTCCACAAACTAAATTTCGACACCCCAGCCATACGTGGCAAGTGGCGTACCGGGAGTTCGTATACACGTGCATGCTGCAACTGAATTAAAGCTGGCATAAAACGGTGCATACCCGTAAAAAATGGTATGCGTTTAGCATATTCGGTATGCACAACCTTAAGAGGGCAGCCTGTATCGGTTATTCCATCGCCAGTCATCATGCGTCGGAAGCCATTGGCTATTTTCGACTGTATTTTTTTTGACAAGGAGTCATCGCGTTTGGCACGTATACCAATCACCATTTCATAATTGCCAATATACTCAAGAAGTAAATTGAAATCTTCGGGCAAGGTTTGTAAGTCGGCATCAATATAGCCCACATAATCGGAGTAGCAAGTATCAATACCCGCCTTTATGGCAGCGCTCAAGCCACTATTTTTAGCAAAACTAATGTAAAAAAAATCGTCATTCGCGGCACATGCTTTTTCGAGCAAAGCAAGTGTACCATCTTTCGAACCATCGTTTACAAATAAAACACAACTTTTGTACTTCGCCTTTGGCAAATAAGCAGCTAGCGTACTTGTTAAATGCCCAATGCTTTCTTCTTCGTTATACATAGGTACAACTATCGTAAACTGATAATCGCCCGTTTTATTAAAAATAGGTTTCATTCGATTGTGTTTATAGTTCTATCATCAATTTTGACAGTTGTGAACAAGTTTTGAAATTAAATTCTTCATATTTTGCATAGCTTACATTTTAACATGCAATTTTTTAAAGGGTAGATAACCAGCTCAAGTACTATCTAAAACTTTAAGCCTGCAAAAGTAACAAGAATTTAGCAAAATGATTCTAAAAAAAATAAAAAAAAACATGAGCGTCATTAACGCTCGACAAATAAACTTTCAAACATAAAATTACTCGTGATTTATTTTCTGTCTTCAGCACATCATCTTTTTTTCTTGAAAAATTCCTTTACCAACATACTACATTCCTCTTGAAGCACACCAGCAACAACTTCGGTTTTTGGGTGCAAGGCTTGCGGTGCAAAACGGACAAAACCCCGTTTTTCGTCGGGTGCACCGTACACAATACGGCTAATTTGAGACCATCCCAATGCACCAGCGCACATCACACAAGGCTCCATGGTTACATATAGACTGCAATCGATTAGATACTTACCACCCAAAAATCCAGCAGCAGCGGTAATGGCTTGCATTTCGGCATGCGCTGTTACGTCGTTGAGTGTTTCGGTAAGGTTGTGCCCACGCGCTATAATGCGGCCTTGACAAACCACCACTGCTCCAATAGGTACTTCGTCGCGCTCACCGGCCTTTTCGGCTTCCTGCAACGCCTGACGCATAAAATACTCATCAGGATTTGTATCTTTTGAGTTGTTTTCGGAGTAATAATTCAATCCCATTATTGGTTATTTAAAAGTTCATATAACTTCCATGCTTGCACATGTCGTATTCCATTGCGCGAAGGCATTTCAATTTCATCTAAAGTAACTACATATTTTTCATAATTGTCTTTTATAGCATCAAATGCTCCATATTCTCGTTCGATTGTAGTGTCATCAACTAACAAATAAGCAACCTGAAAATACAGTATTTTATCATTTTTTATGGCTACAAAGTCAATTTCTGCATTCCTCATTACTCCTGTGTAAACTTCATATCCAGCTTGTCGTAATTGTAGATAAACTGCATTTTCGAGCAAATAGCCAGTACCGTACGCATAGCCAGCATACAAATAGTTCTTGTATGCCAAGTCATTCGAATAATACTTACAACTACCCGACACAATTTCCTTTCCTTTAATCGAATATCTATTAACACGATGTGTTAGATATGTATGCTCTATATACCCAATATATGCTGCTACGGTTTCGTAATTTGTTTTACGATTTTTCGATTTAAAGTAATTTACAATGTTGGTTATCGAAATAAGATTGGAGGCATTGTTTACCAAAAATGCAAATAAATCTTCGAGCAATTTGGCATCTTTAATATTATAACGTTGTACAATATCGCGGAGTAATACCGTATCTTTTATTGCCGAAATATAATACCTTTTCACTTCATTATCAGTTAAATGAAACAATTCAGGTAAACCTCCAGTTTGTAAAAATTCGGTAAACGATTGCTTTGAAAAGGCATTATTCAAAAAACTACAATATTCAGTATAACTGAACGGGAAAATCTCCAACGTGACATATCTACCCGATAGCAAAGTTGCTAATTCGCCCGATAGCAATTGAGAGTTTGAACCCGAAATGTAAATTTCGTAGGAATCTATTGTGTTCTGCGACAAAGAGTTAATAACCTTCTCCCAGCCGCTAATATTCTGAACTTCGTCAATAAAAATATATTTTTTACCTTGAGGCTTTAATTCAATTTCGTAAGTTGAAATAAGCTCAGCTAGTTGCATGAAATCAGTCATGAAATCAAACTCTACATATTCTTTATTGATGTAAAGTGTATTTTCAGGTGGCACTCCATTTTTAATCAACTGATGCAAAACCTGTTTGAGCACAAAGCTTTTACCAGAACGGCGCTGGCCCACAAGTACTTTTATAAGTCTATTGCCCGAAAAACGTATTAATTTGTTCAAATAATCAGTTCGTTCGTATCCGAGCTCAATGCTATTTTGAAACCAAAAATTATACTTTTGGATAATTGAAATTATTTTGGACATACTTGATTTTTTTTACAAATATACAATATTTTCAAATACAACCAAAATTATTGTATATATTTAAATAAATTCAAATACAATTGAAATTATTGCACATTATGCATTGTTTTCAAATACACTTGAAATTATCGCCAATCTCAAGTCTTTATTCTTTGCTCTTTATTCTTTGCTCTACTTTAATATTTTTCCATCAAAAACAAATATTCGTGGTATTTACCATCGCTATTAATCCATTCGTTGGTCCAACGCATATTGCCCATTACATTTCTTTTGTAATCTATTTCTATGGCTTTCAGCAATTTACCTGAACCGGATATTATATCATTCAATTCGCCTTTAGTAGCTTTTCCGCCAGAGCTGTACGAAAGTAAAATATAATGCGATTTCGTTTTTTTGATTAAATCGTCCAATGCTTTCATAGCTATAAAATGTCCATCTGTGTCTTTCCTAAATTCTTCAAAGATTGAACCCTGAACACCATCGCGTGAATCTTCGCGGCGGTTGGCTTTTCCAAAAATATCGGGTTTATCATTCTGAATTACAGTTGTCCAAATATGGTAATACGAGTTATAGCGCACACGGCTGGGAGGCATTTTCTCGTTGTTCGACCCATAAGGCGGGTCAAAATACACAAAATCGTATTCATTTTTAGCAATAGTGTCAAAAATATCCGCTTTTATTACGGTATTTTTTCCTTGATGCAGAAATCGTTTGGGCAATTCAAGTTTCAAATCTTTGTACGAACGTGGAGACCAATCGGATAAGTATGCCACAAAATGGCCCAACGTACTATCCACTTTATCTAATGCCAACATCAAACTGGTCAGCAATACACATTTATCCTCCCAAGCTAGATTAAGTTTGTCAATTTCGTCGCGAATTGCATCTAATTTTCGTGAGTTTTTTGCCTGAAATGGCCGTTTTATAGTAGCTTCTTCGCCGCCATAATGTTCGGTAAACCAACCATCGTACCCATTCAATGAATTCAGGTGGTCAATAATTTCTTTGTAATAACTATCAGGTTTTTGAGATTTCAAGTAACAAGTAGCAAACACTTCGGACCACACCGAAACATCGTTGGCTGTGGTATCGTATCCTCGCTGTGCAAAAGCCTGCGCCACACGTGTAGAGCCACTAAACCCATCCAGCACCGTACGCACATCACCCAACTCCGCCAATACCTCCATGATATACGGAATAATTTTCAGCTTGGAACCGGCATATTTTACGCCTTGGGTTTGAATAATGGAGCTTGGTTTCATTCGAATTTTGCAATTTCGGCTTTTTGCTCAAATTCTACAATATAAAAACCTACCAACCAATTGCGAATGGTTAAATTTGTATTCACAGCAACCAATGCACTTTGCTGCATGGCTTGTGAAGTCTGTTCAATCTGAATTGCTAAATCGGTAAAATTCATATTAGTTAGATTTCAAAAAAATTGTACATCGTCAATAAATTAATTGTCAATGTTTTTACACATCCTCTTCCACCACCAAATTATCAATAATAAAGTTTTGGCGATCGGAAGTGTTTTTACCCATGTAAAACGACAACAAATCATGTACGGCATCTTCTTTTTTGAGAGTAACTTGGTCGAGACGCATATCTTTTCCAATAAAATGCTTAAACTCATCGGGCGAAATTTCGCCCAAACCTTTAAAGCGTGTAATTTCGGGGTTTGTGCCTAACTTAGCAATAGCTGCCAGTCGTTCCTCATCTGAATAACAATAGATTGTTTCCTTTTTATTACGAACACGGAAAAGTGGCGTTTGAAGTATGTATACATGGCCTTTTTTGATTAAATCGGGGAAAAATTGCAGGAAAAAAGTGATTAGCAACAATCGAATGTGCATACCATCCACATCGGCATCGGTAGCTACAATTACTTTGTTATAGCGCAAACTATCTATGCCATCTTCAATATTTAACGCCGCTTGAAGCAAGTTAAATTCTTCGTTTTCGTATACAATCTTTTTTGTTAACCCATAGCTATTCAACGGCTTACCACGCAAACTGAAAACAGCTTGCGTATTTACATCGCGACTTTTGGTGATAGACCCACTGGCCGAATCGCCCTCGGTAATAAAAATACTCGAGTTCTGAATAGCTGTATTCTTGGCCTCATCTTTCGATAAGTTATCATTGTAATGCGTACGGCAGTCGCGCAGTTTTTTGTTGTGCAGGTTTACTTTTTTGGCACGCTCACGCGCCAGTTTGGTTACACCAGCAATAGCTTTACGCTCTTTTTCCGAATCCTGAATTTTTTGCAATAAGGCTGCTGAGGTTTCTGGAGTACGATGCAGGTGATTATCGAGTTCTTTTTTTAAAAAATCGGAAATAAATTTACTGACCGATAAGCCACCTGTAGGCGACATATCGCGAGAGCCGAGTTTCGTTTTGGTCTGACTTTCGAAAACAGGTTCCTCAACACTTATAGCTACGGCAGCAATTATCCCATTACGGATATCGGCTACTTCCTGATTTTTATTGTAAAACTCCTTAATGGTACGCGCTACAGCTTCGCGAAAAGCACTTTGATGTGTTCCACCTTGGGTGGTATGCTGGCCGTTTACAAACGAATAATACTCTTCGCCATATTGGTCGCTGTGGGTAAATGCTATTTCAATATCTTCGCCTCGCAGATGTACAATAGGGTACAAAGGTTCGGAAGTCATATTCTCATTCAACAAATCGAGTAATCCATTTTTCGAAAGGATTTTTTTTCCGTTGAAATTAATGGTCAAACCTGTATTAAGATAGGCAAAGTTGCGTAACATGGTTTCGATGTAATCCTCCTTGTACACATAATCGTTGAACAGTTTGTTGTCGGGCACAAAGTAAACATAAGTTCCACGCTCCGAAGAATCGTCGTTGATACCACTATCTTCCACCAACTTACCTTCAACAAACTCGGCTCTACGTGATTTGCCATCGCGGTAACTTTGCACGATAAATTTTGACGAAAGCGCATTAACAGCTTTTGTACCTACTCCATTCAAACCCACCGATTTCTTAAAGGCTTTAGAGTCGTACTTTCCACCCGTATTCATAACCGACACAGCATCAATCATTTTCCCCAATGGTATACCACGTCCATGATCGCGCACCTCCACATGTCCATCCTTCACTTTCACTTCTACGTGACGGCCTTCACCCATTCGGTATTCGTCAATACAGTTGTCGAGGACTTCTTTTAGAAGCACATAAATACCGTCGTCGGCATGCGTACCGTCACCTAACTTGCCAATATACATTCCTGGGCGTCGACGAACGTGCTCTAATCCTTCGAGCGTAATAATATTGCTATCGCCGTAATCTACTGATTGATTAATGATTTGTTCTTCCATTTTGTATTATATAAGCATATTTGCATTTAAACGCTTCAAATCCGAAGCACCTACACGTCACACATTCAAAAGTTGCGCAATGGCATTGTCAGTTTTATCAAAATTAAAACCAGCTAGGACCTCGTTTTTATACATTACAATTTCATTGTTGCACAAATTTCCGATGCTGCCTTCGTGGGTGTGATTTACCTCTTTGTTTGGCCTAAAGTTGCCCGCTTCTATTTCGAGCCCCACTTGCTTGTAGGCATCGCGGAATGGCGTTCCTTCGTGTGTTAGTCGGTTTACTTCTTCAACACTAAATATTAAATCGTAACGGTTATCGTTGAGAATCTCTGTATTTACTTTCACTTGTGCCATCATTAGGGTGGTCATCTCAATGCAATCGCGCAACTCGGCAAAAGCAGGAACAAACACCTCCTTTATAATTTGCAAATCGCGGAAATAGCCCGAAGGTAAATTGTTTGTAATGGCGCTAATTTGCTGTGGCAAAGCTTGTAGCTTGTTACATTTAGCACGCGTAAGCTCAAACACATCGGGATTTTTTTTGTGTGGCATAATGCTCGATCCTGTTGTAAATTCGTCGGGCAATTTAATAAATCCAAAGTTTTGCGAAGTATACATACAAGCATCGAAAGCCAGCTTGGAGATGGTAGCAGCCACTCCGGCAAGTGCCATTGCCACCGTGCGTTCCATTTTTCCACGGCCCATTTGAGCGTATACTACATTGTAATTCATGGTATCAAAGCCCAGCAAGTCGGTAGTCATTTGCCTATTGAGTGGAAACGATGAGCCATAGCCAGCAGCTGAACCGAGTGGGTTACGATTGGTGATTTTATAAGCCGCAAGTAGCAATTGTAAATCATCGGCAAGGCTTTCGGCATAAGCACCAAACCAGAGTCCAAAGGACGAAGGCATAGCTACCTGTAAGTGCGTATAGCCTGGAAGTAAAACGGTTTTATATTTCTCGCTTTGTGAAATTAGCACTTCAAAAAGATCGTTAACAGCTTCAACCGTTTGAGCTAATTCGGCTCGTGCAAAAAGTTTAAGATCAACTAAAACCTGATCGTTGCGTGAGCGACCACTGTGAATTTTTTTGCCTATATCACCAAGTTTCTCAATTAAAAGCTGCTCAACCTGCGAATGTACATCCTCCACACCCTCTTCGATGCTAAAGTTATCCGAGTTAGCTAACATATAAATAGCTTTAAGCTCGGCAAGTAATAGCCCTAATTCATCTTTTTGCAATAAGCCAACCGATTCCAACATGGTGATGTGTGCCATAGAACCTAGCACATCGTATTTTGCTAAAAACACATCCATCTCACGGTCGCGCCCAACAGTAAATGCTTCAATTTTAGCATCTACCTGTATATTTTTCTCCCAAATTTTTGCCATAAAATAATTTACTATTTAGCAATGTACTATTTACTATTTAAAGACTTAGCCAATAAATCAGCGATAGAGTTTAATCCATCTTGTAGCTTGCTACCAACCATCATTTTAATCATGGTAGGTAATTCAGCTTTCAGTGTTAGTTTCATTTTGGTATCGTCATCGGCCACTGGTTTGAGTTGAATCCAGAGATTTATGCTCACAGGTGCATTTTCCGATTCCAGTTTAATGGTTTTAAATGGTTCTCTTTCAATAATTCGAAAGCCCATTTTACCAAAACCATCTACGG
>JAGNPC010000376.1 GCA_017989795.1 Paludibacter sp.
GGGAATGGGCTCGTTGGTTTGTGCATCAATTATTATCCCTTTGAATGCTACAGGTTTATCTGTTTGAGAAAAACCCAAAAAAGGCATAAAACTTACAAAAACGGCTAGTAATAAAATCTTTATTTTCATCAATTTAAAAATCATTCTATATATTTGACATGGTCAGATACATAGTTAAAAACTTTTTTAGATCTAAAAGAAACCAGTCTTATTGACACTAAAACTTCATATACTTGAAACTTAACCTATAATAACTCGACTAAAAAAACATACGCCAAGAACATGGAATTAAGAAAGTGTATTTACAAACAAACAATCGGCAAAATTAATCAAAAAATCAAATATATCAGCTTTAAATGATGCTAATTGATTTATTGTAACATAGAATGCATATATATGCAGTATGTTTTTGTTCTAATATACACTTGTATCTACTCATTGATACGTGAAATTATGCATGTAACACTTTAATTTAAAATATGTTCTAGCGGAATTTCCAAGAAACCCCGAAACTAAAATTCCATATGTCTGTAAACTTTACATTCTTATTCTTGAAAAAGTTAATCAGGTAATAATCGATAGATGAAAATTCAGTGAATAAAGTATAGTTTGTATTTGTGTGAATATTATTTCCTTGTTTCCATGTAACAGCGGCTCCAATAGAGGGTGCGGCGTGAAGAGCAGTGGGAAAATCATAATAACTATCCGGATAATAATCTGGAAAATTTAGATGAACATTATTGGTAAAGTTGCGTATTATTGCAATTCCAGTGTATGTTTTGAGATTACAGGTTTTGCCGATAGCAGATTGTGTGATTTGCCCAGTTGCCTTTAAGGAAAGCGTCTGTGCTCCAACTCCATTAATTTGCTTAGGGAGAGTCCCGTAGATTAACAAGGTTTCAATTTTATTTTTATTAAAAGTTCTTCCCAAACCAAAAGATGTCAAACCCATGTTACCAGCATATTGCATTTGAAAAATAGTTGGACGAGCCATTTTCGAAAACTTCGACCAATTTTCGGCGTTAAGCAATATTGATTCTGACAAAGCAAGTATTATCAATAATATTTTATTCCGCATTAGAATGATATTCTTTTTAGTAACACTGTTGAACCGATTAATCTTACGATAGCAAATTGCCTATCGGCAATATCGGCTACTACATAATGTGTAATGTTATTTCGCATTACATCCTTGTTAGTATGCTCATGCCCATAAAGAGCAACCAGCAAATTATTGTTGATCAACACGCTGTCGAACTTTTGTTCATATTTCCCCTCCATCTGATCGGACCATATTGGAATGTGTGCAAACAAAATATTGTGCTTACCGCCGGATAATTGTTCATCAAGCCAATCGAAATCCGGGGATTGATTGTTATTTTCCCAAACCGTGTTGTCAAAAGCTACAAATCGATATTCGCCTATATGAAAGTAGAAATTCGTTAATCCAAACATTCTATTAAATACTAATTTTCCACTACCCAAGTAATCATGATTACCAATCATGGTTATTATTGGAAATTTTATTTTTTTTGCAAGATTCCAATACCATTTGAATTCATCCGTTGCACCTAAGAGGGTTATGTCCCCTGTGCAAATGACAAAACTCAAATCAGTCTGTTGGTTTATAGCTTTAATCGCATCTTCCAGATCATCATAGTTATTATGTGTATCTGAAATGATAGCAAAATTAAGCGTGTCCTTTGGAAAAATAGCTGCATTGATTTTAGCAATGTTTTTATTATTTAAATCTGAGGAGCTAATATCTGCATCATATTGATTATAAGAGATGCAACTTATACTCGTAACCATGCTACAACCGATAATTACTTTTTGTATTTTTTGATACCAATTCATTTAGTTCACAGCTATATTTATTGATAAATTGACTAGAAAGTTAGCAGAAATCAATAAATTAGAACTAAAATGTGCAATATAATTTCTAAAACATCAATTTCTACTAACTGGGGATCAACTTCGTTTACTATTGTTCAACTCAAAATACTAATCTGAGATAAACTTCCTACAATTGTTCCTTATCTTATTCGGAGGACAAAGGTAGAGTATGAAAAAATAATGGTTTGCTACTTTTGTTACATAAGCTTTTTATTTAACGCTCTAAAAAAAGACATTTCCATATAACTAAGGAAAATACACAGCAATATTAATTAACTATTTTTGAGCGCATTTGAATGACAAAAGTATGTAACAAATTTATTATTAAATAAACTTACATCTCGAAACGACAATTTTAAGCATTCAAATGCCCAATATGGTTATCGAACCATTGTTTATATTTCCTTGCTAAGTAAACGAAAATAGAGGGACCTAGCAAAAAACATCTTGTTTTCGTACTATATAAGATTGGTATCTGTTATTTGTAGACGTTTATCGACTGCAAATACTTTACCTTTTTTATTTGATAGTTACATCGTGCTTCAATTAAGCTGTCTTCAGCCCCTTGAAATGCTGACTGTGCTTCCAGTAAATCTGACATATTAGAAACTCCGGCTTTATAATTATCATTGGTGACTCTCATGTTCTCGCGAGCTTGTTCGACAGATTTTTGAGCAATGCTGATTTGGAAATACTCCTCAGTACAAGCATTCTTTGCTTGCTCAATTTGCAGCGAGAGCAGTTCGGTTGTCTCGTCAAGCTTGTTGTTTGCCTGCTCAATTTTAAACTGGGTTTCCTTTAATTTGTGAGATCCTCCCCACCAATCTGAAATTGGGACCGACACACTTACAAAGGCTAACACATTAGAGC
>JAGNPC010000377.1 GCA_017989795.1 Paludibacter sp.
AGCTATGTAAACTATTACAGACCCAAAAACGATCAACGTGTTATTGCAAACTACTCGGTTATTTCCAAAAAGGATGACACCGCAGCACACGATTACGATGTGGTATTGAACGATGTATACGAAATTCTGACCAAACCGGTATTTAACATCACAGCAGCAACGCAAGATAGTATTGGCAACGATCCGATACAGATTCGCGATATGTGGTTAGCCAACAACCATTTAACCGTTGAGTTTTCGTATCCTGGACTTTCAAAAGTGCATTACATTAACTTGGTGTACGATGCATCCAGACCCATCACCGACAACAAAGTGCACTTAGAATTTCGCCACAACGACAACAACGACTATCCTAGTTATTACATGACAGGTATTGCTAGCTTTAATTTAAAGTCGGTACAAAATCCCGGAGCAACAAGTGTTGATTTGGTAATTCACACCAAGGAATATAACACAAGTTCCGACAAAACTTATAATTTCACTTATAAGTATGGCACAGGAACCATCATGCATAATGAACCAGCACTAACAATGCCAATAAACAAAGCATTGGCTAAATAAATAATTATCAGCAAGTAGCCTAAAAAAAGTCCGGCATTTCAACATGTTCGGGCTTTTTTTTGCATTAAATAGCAACTATTTTGTATATTTGCATGTGTCAACAAAAATAAAACGGTACATGAAACAACTTCAACCAACACTCCTCTGGAATTACTTTTACGAACTCACACAAATTCCGCGCCCTTCGAAAAAAGAAGAAAAAGTAATAGCTTACTTAGAACAATTTGCAAATCAGCATATTTTGAATTTCAAAAAAGATAATGCTGGCAATGTACTTATCTCAAAAACGGCATCAACAGGATACGAAAACCGCCCAACTGTGGCTATGCAAGCGCATATAGATATGGTTTGCGAAAAAAACAATGATGTTGTATTTAATTTTGATATCGATCCTATTCAAACCTATATTGATGGCGATTTTATTCGAGCAAAAGGCACTACACTTGGTGGTGATAATGGCATAGGAATGGCTATGATGCTTGCCGTTTTGGCCTCAATCGATTTGCAACATCCTGCACTTGAGTGCTTATTTACAGTAGATGAAGAAACAGGGCTGACAGGTGCTTTCGCACTCGAAAACAACTTTTTAACGGCTAATCGATTAATCAATCTGGACTCTGAAGATGATGGAATTGCTTATATTGGGTGTGCTGGGGGCATTGATACCACTGCCAAGTTCGCGTTCAAAACAGAGGCTGCCCCCGAAGGTTATTTTGCATTTAAAATAAGCGTAAAGGGTTTAAAAGGCGGTCACTCGGGCGATGATATAAACAAAGGACTTGGTAATGCAAATAAAATCCTAACACGTTACCTGTGGCAAATAAATAAAACTACTGACCTGCGCATCAGCACCATTGATGGCGGCAACTTACGCAATGCACTAGCGCGAGAAGCAAGTGCACTGGTGCTTGTGCCTTATGCTCAAAAAGAAATGGTGCGGGTGATGTTAAATCACTTAATAGCAGATGTTGAACGTGAAATTGGAGCTATAGAAACAAATTTAAAAATCACACTCGAATCCGAATCCATGCCTTCGTTTGTGATTCCTAAAAACACGAGCGATGCCCTACTTTACGCCCTATATGCTTGTCCGCACGGCGTTATCGGCATGAGCACTGATATGCCTGGGCTAGTTGAAACTTCAACAAACCTAGCTTCAATTAAAATAACCAACAACACAAACAACACAAACAACAAGATAATTACAGTGACTACCAGTCAACGCAGCTCGGTTGAATCATTAAAATACGATATCGCCAACCAAGTGCAGTCGGTTTTCACATTAGCAGGCGCGTTCTCCACACACGGCGATGGATACCCTGGTTGGAAACCAAATTTAAATTCGGAGCTATTAAATTTAACTCAAAAGGCATATAAAAATCTTTTCAATACCGATTGTGGTATTAAAGCAATACATGCAGGTTTAGAATGCGGCTTATTTTTAAGCAAAAACCCCGGCCTTGATATGATTTCGATTGGCCCACAAATGTATGGCGTACATTCGCCCGACGAAAGATTGAGCATTAGTTCAACTCAAAAATGCTGGGAGTGGTTGTTACAAATTTTGAAACTAAGCTAGTTTTAATGGAAATGCCCAATAAAAGAAAAATTATTAACGACCCGGTATTCGGATTTATCAATATACCTAGCGAACTGCTGTACGATTTAATTCAACACCCGTACTTTCAGCGCCTACATCGCATCAAGCAGCTCGGCATGTCGTCCTACGTTTACCCAGGAGCACAACACACGCGTTTGCAACATTCACTAGGCGCCATGCACCTGATGGGCGAAGCTGTAGCCCAATTACAACAACAAGGACACACCATAACCATCGAAGAAGCCGATGCCGTTCGTGCTTGCATTTTACTGCACGACATTGGCCATGGACCATTTTCACATGCTTTAGAAAGCAGTTTGGTTCACGACATTAAGCATGAAGAAATATCGCTTATGCTTATGCAACAAATCAACAACGAATTTGGTGGCAAATTAAATATGGCTATCGAAATATTTACAGGAGCTTATCCCAAACGCTTTTTGCACCAACTCGTTTCGAGTCAGTTGGATATGGACCGGCTTGATTATTTAAGTAGGGATAGTTTCTTTTCGGGGGTTAGCGAAGGAATAATCGGCGCCGCTCGAATTATCAAAATGCTCAATGTTCACAACGATGAGTTAGTAGTTGACATAAAA
>JAGNPC010000378.1 GCA_017989795.1 Paludibacter sp.
CGCGCCAAATCGCACGTAGTGGTTCACGAGTTTGGACACTCCTTTGCTGGTTTGGGCGACGAGTATTTTAAAGAACAACCTGATGTGCTCGACGATATGTACGACTTAAAAGACGAGCCTTGGGAACCTAACATTACATCGTTGGTGAATTTTGAGGCTAAATGGAAAAAAGATTTGCCCACAGGTACAGCTATTCCAACTTTAGTTACCGATGAAACGAAAAAGCTACCGATTGGCGTTTTCGAAGGAGGCGGCTACCTTACCAAAGGCATGTACCGTCCGGCATACGATTGTCGTATGCGCACCAACGATGCAAAAGGTTTTTGCCCCGTTTGCGAAAAAGCCGTGGAGCGAATGATTCTGTATTTGACAGGTGAATGATTACAAAAGCGTATTATTAAGTAGCAAGTGGTATCTTAATTGTTGATTGCTTAATATGTTTGATTGGTGCTTGATGTTGACGTTTTTTTGTGTTTAATTGATTGCATTTCAAATTTATGCTTATTTTTGTGCAATAATGTTTCTTAAATTTTACAATATGGATATAAATACACTTTCGAGAGTTAAGCCAAACTTTGTGGCACGTGAGGTTGGTGATGAGTTGGTTATTGTGCCCTTAAGTGGTAACGTGGCTCAAATGAATGAACTTTTTACGCTCAATGAAACCGCTAAATTTATTTGGGATAATGTGACTGCTGATAAGTCGGTAGATGATTTGGCTGACTTAATGACCGATTTTTTTGATATTGATAAGCCAACCGCTGTACATGATGTGGAGGCTTTTTTGGAGCGTATGAATGTGCTTGTTAAATATATTCGTTAACCGATGAGTCAACTAAGTTTAGAGTTTAAAGTGTCGATTGCTGATGTCGTTATTCGACTGTTTTCGACTTCTGAAATTGAATTGGAGGAGGGTTATGTCCCTTTTTTAGCTGATGAGGATGCAGTTGTAGACATTCAGGCGGAGTGTTTTGTTGGGTTGCCGGAGCTTAATTTTGATGCGTTGAAACTATTGTTTGAAGCGCGTAACGATGAGCAACGTTTTTACAGTATTTACGATGCGCCCGAAGGATATTGTTTTGTTGTATACGACCAGCAAGAGAAGGATGAGGTGCAGCAGATAGCATTTTTGACTGCCGAGTTTGACTACTGGAAAATATATAGTCGGAATGCAATGGCCTTAAAGTACCCCATGGGGCCTATAATAATGCACTATCTTACCTTGTATACCGATGCAGTGCTGATGCATGCTTCGTGTGTTTTTGATGGGAGTGAGGCACGTATGTTTAGTGGTTTCTCGGGTGTAGGCAAAAGTACAATATCAGGAATATGGGCCAAAGCAGGTGCGCAAATGATTAACGACGACCGCTTGGTGATTCGTAAAAAAGGCAACGAATTTTGGGTGTATAATACGCCAATGTATTATGTAGATGATTCGAAAAAAGCAATTTTGAGTTCTATCTATTTAATAAAACATTCGCCCGAAAATGTATTGAAAAAACTGTCGGGGGCGTTGGCGGTATCGCGCGTTATGGCGTTTTGTATTCAAAATAATTTTGACAGAGCATTTATTGATCGTAGGTTGAAGTTTTTTTCGGAATTGAGCAATGCGCTACCAATTGCAGAGTTAGGTTTTGTGCCAACGAATGAGGTCATTGCTTTTATAAAACAGAATGAAACGTCCATGTTAAAATAATTATTAACACACAATGCAATGATTATTTTAACATGGTAAGTTCCATCTGACAAATAACAAAATCAATAATAAACAGATGAAACTGATTGATATTCCCGATTTAGTTGAAGCTTTGCTCGAGAACGAACGGTTGCTCGAAATAAATGTGCGTGGCAATAGCATGTATCCAACCATCAAGGGGGGTGGTGTAGCGCGCGTAGTTAAATGTAAGCTGTTGGATATTAAACAGGGTGATATTATTGTTTTTAAACTAAACGGGAAGCTTATTGCACATCGGTTCATGCGTATGGTGCAATCGGAGGGAGGTTCGAAACTACTTGCTAAGGGCGATAATAATGTGCATTATGATCCGCCTTTTGCAGAGCTTGATTTGGTTGGACGGGTTGAAGGGTTAATCATAGATGGAAAGCTGGTGGAACTGAATGGGCTGCGTAATAAAATGCAAGGTTTTATGATGATGCATTTTAGTGGTTTAACGACCACAGTGAATAGAAAAATTTTCTCGGTGGTTGCTAGAGTGCATTCGGCAAAGTTGCTATGGACAAAGTTGAAGTTGGGGGTGTTGATGGTAACCGAAAGCTCGCGTAAAGGGGTAGTGGTTAATCTATTATTGTCACTCCTTCAGGGTTTGTTACCTTTCGCATTTATTGTATGTATTAAATGGCTCATCGACGGTTTGACACAAACTAATGCTTCGTTGTACTCAAATTATGCCTTGTTGGTACTTACTGCTTTGGTTTTTTTGGCTACGGGCATAGCGAGCGAGCTCAAAGTGTTTGCGGGCGAAAAGCTGTCGCAGAAGGTTATACAAGCTATGTATGCTCGTGTGCAGTCGAAACATTTATCCTTGCAATTATCACATTTCGAAAATCCTTCGGAGCTTGATAAAATTCACCGCGCGGTGCAGGAGTCAACTTACAGGCCAGTGAAGTTCCTGAATGAGATTTTTACTCTTACTCGTTCGTTGGCAGCAGCGGTTTTTTTAGCTGGATTATTTTTTTCGATAAAATGGTATTTAGCTGCAATATTGGTTGTCGCTGCTATCCCATCAGTGTTGGTGC
>JAGNPC010000379.1 GCA_017989795.1 Paludibacter sp.
GCAACAACACGGCGCACATAAGCATGGAGAAAAAGGATAGATCAATAGCTTCATTCATAGGGACTAAGGTTTATGGTTTTGAGGGTTATGTTTACTGGTTTATAGCTATCGTGCGAAATGTATAAGACCGTAAAGGCGGGATTGCCCAGAAAAAAGCTGAGTACTTTTTCTTTCAATGACGCATCGAGAGCAGAGCTTATTTCGTCGAGAAAAAACACTTTACGCTGTAACAGCAAGGCGTTTACAATAGCAATACGCTGCTTTTCGCCACCCGAAAGTTCGGATAAATTCTTTGCCAAAGTGGGTTGTGGTAGTTCAAAGAGTTTGAGAAGTTCAGCAATGTGTGTTTGAGCATCTTGTTTGAGATGTTCGTTGTTTTTATAACTCAGAGTTTCGGCAAAAAGCTGACTGACGGTACCCAAGCCAATATTTAAATCCTGACTGACGTAGGCTACTTGTTGTCGGACAGCCCAAATCTGACTACCCTCAAGCGCTTTACTATTGACTTCAATGCAGCCTGAGTCGGGCAATTCGAAACCAAGCAATAATTTAAAAAGCGTGGTTTTGCCAATGCCTGATGGGCCAGCAATATTCACTTTGTCGCCTGGGTTTATTTCAAACGAAAATTCACGAAGAATAAACTTCTCCGTGAATTTTTTCGTAATACTTTTGGCTTTAATATGCATGTGATTTGTTACAGGTTAAGCTCATCGATTTTCAGCGCTACATTTCCGCGCGCATTGGCATTTAGGCGTACTGCACCAGGCACTAAATCAAGACTTTTAACGGTAATGCTGTTTAACTTGCCAGCTACAGTCACGCCGTCCATTACCTTAAAGTTAGCCAATGATTTGTTGGCATCTGCTTTCAGGGTTTCGAGTTCGGCTTTAACTGGATAAGTCAAGAACGGTGTAATTTTTTTGATAATAAACCCTTTGAGTAACCAGCTTGCTGATTTTACGAGGGCATTTTTCGTTTTTAGGTCGAACTCCGGATTTTGCACTTCGATGGCCATTTTTTCGGCATTGTAGGCTAAAGTTCCAGTAAAATAAATACGTCCTTTCAACGATCCAGTCACGTCGGCCACAAACATAGGTTTGCCTTCGCTGCCAAAAATGGATAAATCGGTAATGGTAATGGTTTTGCCACCTTCGGTAAAGGTTTTGTTTACGAGTTGCGCTTTGGCCATTTCCGATATTTTATCGTAAGTAGCATCGGCAGCCACATTGAGGTTAAACTCTTGTGGTTGTTTGAGTGCAATTTTAAACGGTGGAAGTGGTACTGCCTTATTTGCGTCGGGTTTTACACCTACAAACGACTCAATCTGACTCTGGAGTGCAATAGCCAAATTTAAGTTTTGACCCGTTGTAGTAAATGGCGAAACGTAAATGTCTTTGGGTGTTAAACGCAACCATACATCGTTCTCAACACTTACCTGCATGGGTTTTTGAACTTCAGCCCAAGCCATGTTTACATATTTTTTAAGCTCCACCATTTGCGCTAGGGCAGCATCTATTTGGTCGGTAATAAGTTTCTCACTTTTTTGCAAGGCAATGTTGGCAATTGGCGTTACAGGTACATTTACACCTACTACGTTTAACTTTGGAGTTTCAATCCACTGAAAACCATTCGACGTTGTATTGGCCACCAAGTTCCAGTTTTTATCAATGCTGATAGTGGTTTTGTAGTTTAGCGCAATACTACCATTGGCTTCGTAGTTATCGCCGACTTTTAGTCCAAATTTTTCAACTGTCCATGCAAAACGCGTCCAAAGTTTTAAAGGCACACGGTATTCAATTACATTATTTTTAATAATAAATGAAAAGTTCTGAGCTTTCCAAATCTTTACGCTCAAGTCCTGGTTGTTCAGTTTATCTCCTTGAAAAATAAGCCCATTCATCTTTTTGTTAACAGCCACTTCGATTTTTTTTACGTCGATAGCTACTTGTAGTGGCAAATCCGACACTGCAGGAGCCAAGTTAGATGGTAAGTACGACTCTTTAGGTCGTTCAATTTGCATAGCGGTTTTACACGAAAATGCAAAGACAATTAATGCCAGAAATACTGTTTGTTTGAAAATAATTTTCTTCATTTGATGTTCGAAAAAAGTTTATATTAAGTTCGTAATACCTAAGTAAAAACACCTTTTATGGTTATTGGCCGCAAAATTACAAAAAAACTAGGTTTATCGGCGACAAATAAGAGCTTAATTATTCATTCACCATACAACTACCAGCAACAAACAAACCATATACAACTGATTTAATATCAATTAGCTCCCGAAATGGCCTCAAACAACAAGAATAATCAATTGATTAAAGTAATATCTCTTGAATTTTATAACATGCTTTTTTGTATCTTTGCACAAAAATTTTAAAAACAAAATTTATATGGCTGGATTTGGAAAATGGCTTGCAGGTGGACTAGGCTGGGCTTTAGGTGGCCCAATAGGAGCAATTGTAGGCTTTGCACTTGGTTCAATGTTCGAAACACCCACACAAACTACTACACACGAGCACACTACCGCAACCACCGAGAGTGATTTTAAATTAAGCTTATTGATACTCATATCCTGCATTATGAAGGCCGATGGTAAGATTCAAAAAGCAGAACTAAGCGTTGTAAAAAAATTCCTAGTGGCTAATTTTGGCGAAGCAGGTGATCTTGAAGCACTTCAGTTACTCAAAAACATACTCGAACAAGATATCAACGAACAGCAGGTAGCCTCGCAAATAGGCCGACACATGAACTATTC